>CAIXLU010000623.1 GCA_903920315.1 uncultured Oscillochloris sp. | reverse complement strand
GCCAGAGGGCCACCCCTACACAATTGCGGCAATGACAAAGCCCTGGAGGAAAAACCAGAGCTTCGTTCGCGTCTATCCGTTTTCGATGTCCGAGACTCGCACACAACGAGTTGTTCGGAGAAGAGTACAGCTATGTCTGATTATAGCATACCCATCCCGCCACACAACACGTCACGCCCCGGAACACCCGTACACCTCAAAGAGAAGAGCGGCATCGTCTCCCATTCGCTCCATGCCGACCCTACACCCTTTTCCGCCGTCCCCGAAGAGTTGCGCACGCGCCATCAGTGGGTCGTCTGGCGCTACGGCCCGCCCCGCAACGGGGGGAAGCGGCCCAAGATGCCCTACAGCCCCCTCAGCTTTGCGACGGCCAGCGTCACCGACCCCTCGACGTGGGCCACCTTTGACGAGGCGCTCGCGGCGCTGAAAAGCAAGAGCGGAGCCTTCAACGGTCTCGGCTATGTCTTTAGCGCGGACGACCCCTTCACAGGGGTGGATCTCGATAGTTGCGTGAACGGGGAAGTCGTCACCCCCGAAGCACGCGATCTCATCACCACGCTGCTCGGTGCCTACGTCGAGCGGAGCGTCAGCGGCACCGGCATCCACGCGATTGTACGGGCGCAGCTTCCCGGCCCCGGACGGCGTCGCGGTTCGGTCGAATGCTACGACCGCTCCCGCTTCTTTGTTGTCACCGGACACGCCCTGTCAGAACCTGGGCCTATTGCCGATGCACAGGCTATCATCAGCAGCCTGTACGCCGATTTAGGCGGCACCTCCCGCGAAACCAGCCCTACGGTCACTACCGACACCTCCACCCCCGTCTCTCTCGACAATGGCTTTGTGCAGTGGCTCTCTCAGCACATGCGCCGCCTCCTTGACTCCCAGGGAATCCCATTTGGAGCAACATCCCAGCTTCGCGCCCTCCTGGAGCGAGACGAACTGCCCCCCGCTCTTCGCGCCAAGGGCGACAGCCCCAGTGAGCGCCGCGCCCTCGTTGTTCGCCAGCTTGGGCGGTCGGGGCACATGCCCGAAGAAATCTATGTTCTGGCCCTCGCCCTCTGGGATCGCTACGGCTATGCCAGCAAACGCCCCAAGGACATGATCACCGATGTCATGCGCCTCATCACCAACGCCCACCTCAATCCGGCGACATACAGCCGCTACAGCCTGGATCGCCACACCGCCTATGTCCGCTCCCGACCCCACGGAAACCCGCCGCCTGTGACCCCCGAGCCGCCCCCGTTCGCCCCCGTCCGCCCCCCAACACCACATCGTGCCCCCTGTAGTCCAACAGCCTATGTCGAAGTCCTGCGCAGCCTCATCGTAGGCGGCATCATTATCGCTCCCCGAAGGGAACGCGCTGAGGCCGCCCATATCAGCATCAAAACGGCCCAACGGCTAGAGGCACAGCTCCAAACCGAGGGCGTCTTGCGGATCCAGATGTTCACCTTGACACACAACGGGCGGTGTACCCGCATGAGTCTCATCCGCCTTACCCCCACCGGGATCCGCGCCAAAAACAGCAAAGCGGCGGAAAATACCCCGGATGTCCACACCAAAGCGAAGGACAACGGCGCGGATGTCCACACCAAAAATAGCATCGCCAAACAGAGCATCAGGACGGCTCAAACCGATAATTTTGCGTTAAAAAGCGGCGTATGCATAGGTGTAGGGAAGAACACAGTGTGTGCGGCTACCCCCTGTGGCGGTGCGGTGCCTGTCACGAGCGGCGAGCTGCCGCTGGCAGCGACCGACGCGAGCAGCGAGCTGCCAGCGGCAGCGGCGGTAGCCCGGGATGTTCCCCAGCTCGATGTCTCTTCGTTACGCAATCTGGTTGGAGAGGCGCTTGATGCCTACGGGACGAAGGGTGGGAAAGCCGCCTTTCGCCGGGTGGTCACGCATGTGCGAACCGTGGGCGAGAGTGGGACGAGTGAGGCCGTGATTGAGCGTGTCTACCAGGCCGAGCTGGAGCAGCGACGGCGTGTGCGGGTAGATGCGGCCCTGCGGGCACGGGTGGAGGCACTGAGCTTGGGGCAGTGTCACGCGCTGTTGCGTCGTTTGGCGAACCGCATGGCAGCGGATACGGCACTAGCCTCCGAGCTGGATAGGCAGCCTTTTGTTCGCGACCCTGTTACCGGAGAGGACACGGAGGTGCGGCGCAGTACGATGACGCCAGCGGCTCTCCGGGCGCGAGCAGGTATGTGGTCGAGGCAGTATGACCTTGTTGCAGAAATTCTCGACGAGCGTCTTGCATAGTGTGCCGCTGGACATAAAGAAACCTGCTCATGTCACCAAGATCATCGAGCGCTGTTGAACAGCGATCCAGGAACGAGCGCGTAGAGGATGTGCAATCCCCACGCATAATGCTATACTATCGTCAGCATGCACAAAACCCACCCGGCCGGAAAGCGAGAGTGGGCTCTGTGACAATCTTATAGTGCTGTGTCTGCTATTGTAGCATCCCCTTCGACCCCCCGCAAGGTGCTCCGTAGTCCAGCGCAGCGCATCCGTGTAGCGACGATCTCAGGTTGTACACCGTGACATCCCGATCTTCGCCGCCAAGCAAGATCGTTGCGAAGCCCTTTTTGTGTCACTCCTGTCTATGTCGTGCGAGAGGCCCGCCTGTGGATGTCTTCCATCTGCGACGTCATATCATCGCTACCTATGCGGCCTACACCACGAGCTTCCTCACGATCGCCGACCCCGCGATCCGCACGTATGTCCATACCCAACTTGATGCGGGCACGCTTTGGCCTGACGCACTTATTCAGCTCTCTCCGGCCTACACCCCCGCAGACACTGTTGCGGACTTGGTCGCACACCATGTCTTGCACCCACGTTGCGGCGAGATCTTTGTCTCTCATGATGGCACCACGACGCAGTCGCTGACGCTGTATCGCCATCAACGCGAAGCGATTGATCTCGCACGGCAGCGAAAACACTATGTGGTCACGACGGGCACTGGCTCCGGCAAGAGTCTGACCTATATCATTCCGATCACCGATTATGTCCTGCGCCATCAGCCCGAACGAGGACAGGTGCGTGCGATCCTGGTCTATCCGATGAACGCGCTGATCAACTCGCAGGAGATCGGGATCAACGCATTCCTGTCCAACCTGCCGCCCGAGCAGCGCGATCTGGTACGAGTCAGACGCTATACCGGGCAGGAGCGCGATCACGAGAAGCGCGAGATCCAGGAGAATCCGCCCCACATTCTGCTCACGAACTATGTGATGTTGGAGTTGATGCTCACTCGACCTGCAGAGTATCGCTTTGTTGAGGCCGGGATGAGCGATCTCCAGTTTGTGGTATTCGATGAGTTGCACACCTACCGTGGCCGCCAAGGTGCGGATGTGGCGATGCTCATCCGTCGCCTGCGTGAGCGCTGCGGTAATGCCAATATCACGTGTATCGGTACAAGCGCGACTATGGCGAGTACGGAGAGCAATGCGGATCCACGCATCCCGGTCGCCGCCGTGGCGAGTACGATCTTTGGTGTACCTCTCGGTCCAGACCAGGTCATCACCGAGACACTGACCCGCACGGTGTCGAGCTATCATCATCCCACGCAGGAACAGTTGATTGCGGCGCTCCGCACGCCGCTGCCCACCGCGCTGAGTGGTGATGCCTTCCGCCAGCACCCGCTGGCCGCATGGATCGAAGATACTTTTAGCCTCGATGTTGACCCGCAGACCAATCAGCTTATGCGTGCGAAGCCAAAGAGTCTGCGCGAGGGAGCCGCGCTACTTGCCGCGCAGACGAGCGAGCCAGTACTGGAATGCGAGGCCGCACTCCTTCATTTCTTCCAACTGGGTACGCGCCATGACGACGGGGAGAGAGCTCCCTTCGCCTTCAAGCTGCACCAGTTCATCTCACAGGGTGGTGCGGTCTACGCGACGACGGATCTCCCGGATCGCCGAGAGTTGACCCTGGAGGGGCAGCGTTATATCGGTGGGGCCGGAAGCACCCGCCTCCTCTTCCCACAGGTCTTCTGCCGCGAGTGTGGTCAGCACTACGCCCTTTGTGCCTACGACCCTGCGGCCAACCGAATTGATCCGCGCCACCCGCTTTCGCGCGGTGAGGATGTGGAGCGTCCAGCCGTCGCGGGTTACCTCGCGGTCGGCGATGAAATCTGGTCAGAAGAGGATAGTGACCGTCTGCCTGATACGTGGTTCCGTATCACGCGGCGTGGTCGGAGCATCTTGCGCGAGTACAAGGAGTTTGTCCCGCGCCATCTGTTTGTGCGTTCCGATGGGAGTTTGGCAGAGGGCCGTACGGATGCGACGCCCTGCTGGTTTCTGCCAAGCCCCTTCCTCACCTGCCTGCGCTGCGGGGTGGTCTATACCAAGCGTGAGGATGACTTTCGTAAGTTGGCACGCCTGAGTAGTGAGGGTCGCAGTACGGCGACTACGCTGCTCTCCGCAGCGACGATCGAGGAGTTGCGCCGCTCTGACCTTAACGATACGGCCAAGAAGCTGCTCAGCTTCACCGATAATCGTCAGGACGCCTCGCTTCAGGCTGGTCACTTTAACGACTTCGCAAGCGTGGCGACGCTCCGCTCGGCGATTGCTCGTACCATTGCGGAGCAGGCTGCGGGCGACCCGCTTACACACGCCACCATCGCGTCGCGTGTCTGCACGACCTTCGCCCTCCCCCAGGAACGCTATGCCAAAGATGTCGGGACGACTCCGATGGCACGGAGGCGCAATGAGGAGGCGCTCACGCTGTTGCTGGAGTACCGAATTTACGAAGATCTGCGCCGCAGTTGGCGGGTGACCCAGCCGAACTTGGAGCAGTGTGGGCTGTTGCGTGTTGATTACCTTGATCTTGATGAGCTCTGTGCGGAGCCGGACTACTGGGTGGGTAACCCCGTGCTGCACGCCGCATCCGCTGCCAACCGGACGCGCACCATCCGTGCGCTCCTTGAACATATGCGCTCCGAGTTGGCGATTGATGCGCCACGCCTTGACCCGGAGCATCAGGGTGAGTGGGTCAACCGCTATAACGCGAAGGTCAACGATGACTGGAAGCTCGATGATCACGAGGTCGTGGTGCTGCGTAAGTCCACACGCTATGTCATGCCAAGCGATGAACCGCTGCCGCCAGGCGGGCGCAGCCTCGCCACCCGGACAGCCATCGGTCGGTTTCTGCGTTCGCCTGATGCATGGCCGCATCTTTCTGAGCGGCTGAAGGATGACGATTATGAGGCATTGCTCAGGGCACTCCTGACGGTGCTGATCGGCGCGAATATTCTGACCGGCGACAGCGAGGGAGAGTCCCTGCGCAGTGTGCAGATCCGCCACGATGCCTTGCTGTGGTGCTGCGGAGATGGTACGGTGCCTGAGGCAAATCCTATTCGCGCCCGACGCATGGCGGGAGCCCAGCCCGCTACCCGCTAGGTTAATGGCTTCTTTCGCGACCTCTACCTGAATGCCGCCGAGCGATTGCGGGCCGTGGAGGGCCGCGAACACACCGGCCAAGTCCCGCAAGACGTCCGGGTCGAGCGTGAGCGACGCTTCCGCGACGGCGAGCTACAGGTACTCTACTGCTCGCCGACGATGGAATTGGGCATTGATATCGCGGATCTAAATGTCGTCCACATGCGGAATGTGCCGCCCACTCCTGCGAACTACGCCCAGCGTTCCGGGCGGGCCGGGCGCAGCGGCCAGGCCGCCCTGGTGATGACCTACTGCTCGATGGGCAGCGGCCACGACCAGTATTTCTTCCAACGACCGCTCCAGATGGTTGCCGGTGCGGTGGCCCCGCCACAGATCGAACTGGCAAATGAGGATCTGGTGCTAGCACATATCCACGCGATCTGGCTGGCCTCTACGAGCTTCGATCTGGGGACGATGATCCACGATATCATTGACACCGACCAGCCCGACCTTCCGCTCCACGCGGAAGTACGTCGCCGACTGACCCTCGACCCTTCTGCCACCGCCCGCTGTAACGCGATGTGTGCCGATGTGCTTCGCACGGTGCTTCCGACTCTCGTGAACCTGCCCTGGTTTCACGCAGACTGGCTCGTCGAACACCTCGCCGGGGCAGTTGTCCAGTTTGATCATGCCTTTGACCGTTGGCGTGAGCTGTATCAACTCGCGGACAACCAACTCCAAGAGGCCATCGCGCTGCGTCGCCGCGCTCACCGCCGTGGCTCACTCACGCCGCGTGAGATCAAAGATGCAGATCGCAGTTATCAGGATGCGGTGCGGCAGAAGGATATCCTCTGTAATATCCAAAGCGGGGGGAAGAGCGACGCCGAGTTCTATCCCTACCGCTACTTGGCCAGCGAGGGCTTTCTCCCCGGCTACAACTTTCCACGTCTGCCGGTGCGGGCCTTCCTTCGCACCGATGTTGACGACGGAACCTTCATCGCCCGACCCCGCTTTCTGGCACTTGCTGAGTTTGGGCCGCAGAATATTATCTATCACGAGGGTCGTAAGTATCAGGTGGTGCGCTCGATGCTCCCATCGGGAAGCGCCGAGCGACGCTTGCGCCAGGCGAAGATCTGCACCCCGTGTGGCTACTTTCACGAAGGCCACGCCGCTGATGTGTGTGAGCAGTGCGGCACGCCGCTCCATGGGAATCAGGCGCGAATCTTCGACCACCTGTTTGAGATGACAACGGTCAGTACCAGGCGGATCGAGCGCATTACCTGCGAGGAGGAGGAGCGCCGCCGTGAGGGCTACCGGATCACGACGCACTACCGCTTCGCCGCCGCAAGTGGCACGCTGCGCCGTGTCCGCGCACAGGTGCAGGGCGAAGGGTTTATGCCGTTGGCTCTGAGCTATGGTGCCCAGGCCACGATCTGGCGGATGAATCATGGCTGGAAGCGTGCGCGTAAGGAGGGTTTCACCCTCGATCTCCAGCACGGTCTCTGGAATAAGGCCCCTGATGAGGCAGATGAGGGTGATCCTCTTGAGCAAAGCAGTGATCGGCGTGAGGACGTGCGGATTGTCGTCCACGACACCCGCAATATCTTGCTGATTCAGTGCGATCCGCAACTGGCCGCCGACGATGAGCAGATCATGAGCCTGCAAAACGCCCTTCAGCGCGGTATCAAGGAATCCTTCCAGCTTGAGGATCAGGAGTTGCAATCTGAGCTGTTGGGTGAGGGTGCGCTGCGCCAGATCTTGATCTGGGAGGCGGCTGAGGGCGGCGCGGGCGTGCTGCGTCGGCTGGTGGATGAACCCAGCGCGCTTGCCCAGGTCGCCCGCACAGCCTTAGAGATTTGCCACTTCGATCCGGAGACGGGCGTGGAGCTCCCTGCGGGCGACTCCTGTGCACGAGCCTGCTATCGCTGTCTGCTCACCTACAGCAATCAGCCGCAGCACTCCCGGCTCAACCGCTACGCGGTGCGCGACATGCTGCGCGGCCTCGCCAGCGCACGGGTGGAACGTCAGAGTGTCACGCTATCTACGCACGATACCACCAGCCTCTCCACCTCGATCCGCCGCGTGATGGAGTATGTACGCAGCAACGGTGGGCGGGAGCCGACCATCGAGGGCGATGACACCAAGCGTTACCTGCGCTTTGGCCGCACCTGCCTGCTCTGTCCAGCCCCCGGCGAGGACGTGACGCAGCTACGCGATGCGCTGATCGAGCGCGGGCGGGTTGTCTACCTGATTGACCCTGACCGAGATGTGGGCGAGCAAATCGCCCCGTACCCCTTCTGGAAATCTTAGGAGCATATCATGGCACCCACTAAGCGGCGGCGCGGAACGGCTCTGGTCGAGATAGTGCATGGGGGTGAGCGCGGCGTCCTCGTGGTGAGCGACGGCGATCACTGGATGCTTCCTGGCGGCGGCGCGGATCGGCCCCACGAGACGCGGTTCGAGGCGGCGATCCGCGAGCTGTACGAGGAGACGAGCCTCCGCGCAACGGCAGCGGTAACACTCTTCGATCATGAAACCTCGAACCAGCACCGGGTCTGCTATATGCGAGCAACGGGGACTCCGAAAATCACCGATCCATCTGAGGTACGTGCGCTCGGGCTATGTCGCTCAGACATGAGTATTATCCCGATTGACATTGCATCAGGAGCTACGGTTGGCCCGACTGTGACTCCCGGCACGCGTGCGATCCTTGAGCGCTTCGCGACCTATAGGGCCGAGCGACCCACCTTCTTCGCAGCGTTTGAACGCTACGAACACCCCGAGCGCGGTGACGGAAACCGTGAACCTAATGACCGCCGCGCCACCAGTATGATCCCATCGCAGGCGAGCCAGATTCTTCCTGGCACTGCGTCGCCACCCCCGGCGTTTCAACTCCTGGATAGCCTGACGATCACCACCAGCGGGGGGCCACGCACGATCGCGATCTACCAGGGCGACCTCACGGCCATCCCGCCGAAGGAGGCCGTTGACGTGCTGGTCGTCTCAGCGCTCCCGGATAGTTATCGCCCATCGCGTCAATCACTGATTGGCGCGTTAGATCGGCGCGGTGTTTCGCTGGAAGCCCTGGCGACCGACAAGGCGGAGGATTTTCGACCAACCCTCGCCTGCTGGCTGTCGAAGCCTATCGAGGCAGCCGGCCCTGCCGTCCAGTTTCAGCGCATCCTCTGCTTTGAGCCAAAGCAACGGGGCGAACCCGCCGAGGTGATTGGCGATATCTTCCAATGTCTCGTATCAATGAGCAGCAAGACGCCTATCAACAGCATTGCAATGCCCATCCTGGGGGGCGGTGTACACGGTGTTTCCACGGTTGAGATGATCGCGCCCCTCTTTGAGGCAGCAACCCACTGGTTCCATGCTGGTCTGCCCATTGAGACAATCAAGGTGGTGGCCTATTCTGACATCAGCGCCGCCGAACTGCGGGGTGCCTTCGGCGTACTCAAGCGCCTCTATACGCCGCCCGTCACCGCACCGACCACCAGCTACAAATACGACCTGTTCATCAGCTACTGCCATGCCAATAAGGACGAGGTGGACGTCCTAGTCGCTGAACTGAAACGGCAGCAGACCGACATCCGCATCTTTCAGGACACCCTTGTACTCAAGCCCGGTACTGCCTGGCAGCAGGAGATTCTTGAGTCGCTCGATAGCTGTGCGAAGATTGTCACACTCTATACGCCGCAGTACCTTGCCTCGGCGATTTGCCTGGAGGAATACGGTATCGCACTGATACGTAATCGCAGGGAGGGCCGAAAGGTTCTGGCCCCCATCTATCTCCGAACCTGCACATTGCCCACCTATATGGAACTCGTGCAGTATATCGACTGCCGCGAAGGCGACCATGCACTGATCATCAAGGCAGCCGGAGAGATTCTATCAAAATTCTAGAGGTGCCCTGATGCCCCGTTTCGAAGTTGGCTCCCTGGTCAGTTGCCGCGAGCGTGAGTGGGTGGTACTCCCGTCGGAACACCCCGATCTGCTGATGCTCCGACCACTTGGCGGCACGGAGGCAGAGGTTTGCGGCATTTACCTGCCGGTCGAGGGCAATGGCGTTGGGTCGGCAACGTTCCCATCGCCTGACCCAGCGACCTCGGGCGACTTCGCTTCGGGACAACTACTGCGCGACGCTGCCCGCCTAAGTCTGCGCAGTGGCGCGGGGCCGTTTCGCTCACTGGGACGGATTGGCGTGCGCCCGCGCTCGTACCAACTGGTACCGCTGCTGATGGCCCTGCGCCTAGAGACGGTGCGCCTGCTGATTGCCGATGACGTCGGTATTGGTAAGACGGTCGAGGCCGGCCTGATTGCCCGCGAACTATACGATCGGGGCGAGATCCGTCGGCTGACCGTGCTCTGCCCGCCACACCTCTGCGACCAGTGGCGGCGTGAGCTGAGCGAGAAGTTTGCCCTGGATGCGGTGGTGGTGCGCTCCAGTACGGCTGCGGGCCTGGAGCGTGGCCTGCCACGCGGTGATGTGAGCCTCTGGGAACACTACCCGATCACCGTGGCCAGCATTGATTACGTGAAGAGCGGACGACGACGCGATAACTTTCTGCGTGCCGCCCCCGACCTGATCATCGTGGATGAGGCCCATACCGCCACCGACTCGGGTGGGCGCGGTGCGAGCCAGCAGCAACGCTACGACCTGGTGCGGGCGGTGGCGGCGCAGCCGGATCGGCACCTGCTCTTGATCACGGCCACGCCGCACTCGGGCATTGAGGACGCGTTCCGAAGCCTGCTCGGCTTGCTCGATCCGCGCTTCGCCGCACTGAGCATGGAGCGGCTGGCGGAGCGCGAGCGCGATGACCTCGCACGCCACTTTGTGCAGCGCCGCCGCGCCGATGTGCGCCACTGGCTACATGAAGATACGCCCTTCCCGGCCCGCGAGTCGGCGGAAGTAACGTATTCATTCGCTCGCGCTGCCGGTTATCGGAAGCTGTTCGACGATGTGTTTGAGTTCACCCGTGAACTGGTGCGCGAGAGCGCCGATGCCCACGTGACACGGGTGCACCAGCGTGCGCGCTACTGGGCTGCCCTGGCGTTGCTGCGCTGCGTGATGAGCAGCCCGGCCGCAGCCGAGAAGGCGCTGCGCGTGCGTGCGGAAGATGGTACCACAGAGGCACAAAGACACAGAGATGATGAAGACGAAGAAGCACTGATCGCAGTTGAGACGATACTCAGACAGGCGGTGAGTGAAGATACAGAAAGTGAACAAGTAGCCGATTTTGAACCTGTACTCGGTAGCCTGGATGACATAAATGAAAAACCCTCTGTGTCTCTGTGCCTCAGTGGTGAAAAGGGTGACTCGCGTGCCCGCCTGAACCGCTTTGCGGCCCGCGCTGCGGAATTGCAGGGCAAGGACGACCCGAAGCTCCAGGCGCTCATCCCTTTGCTGTCCGAGTTGCTGCGCGCGGGCTTCAACCCGATTGTCTACTGCCGCTACATCGCCACCGCCACCTATCTTGCCCAGCAACTGGGTGGACACCTCAAGGTAAGCGGCGGAGAATTGCGGATACTCGCCGTGACGGGCGAACGTTCTGAGGAAGAGCGCGAGGTGCTGATTGATGAACTGAGCCGCAGCCCACGCCGTCTGCTCGTCGCCACAGACTGTCTGAGCGAGGGCATTAACCTCCAGCATGCCTTCGACGCCGTCATCCACTACGACTTGCCCTGGAACCCTAATCGGCTGGAGCAGCGTGAGGGCCGGGTGGATCGCTACGGCCAGCGGGCGCCGATGGTGCGAACGGCGCTGATTTACGGCAAGGACAACCCGATGGACGAGGCGGTGATGAAGGTGCTGCTGCGCAAGGCGGTCAGTATCCACCGCAGTCTCGGCATCAGCGTGCCGCTGCCCGTGGACACCCATACGATGGTCAACGCCCTGATCTCCTCGCTCTTTGGGACCAGCACGCGACAGATGGGACTCTTCGAGGGCGATCCGCACGGAGAATTGGCGACAGCCGATGAGCAGTTGCAGGCGATTGAGCATCACTGGGATGATGCGGTGGCCCGTGAGAAGGAGAGCCGCACCCGCTTTGCGCAGCGCCGCATCCGGCCTGAGGAGGTCGCGCAGGAACTGGAAGAGAGCGATGCGGTACTCGGCGACCCGGCTGCCGTCGAAACGTTTGTCCGTGCGGCGTGCGAGCGGCTGGGGGTGTCGCTTTCTGAACTAACCACAAAGGCACAAAGGCACAAAGATGCCAATAGTTCTGTCCGGTCTTTGTGTCTTCGTGTCTTTGTGGTTGATGTGAGCCAACTCCCGCCGCCCGTGCGCGAGCGTGTGGCGCACCTGGCCGATAAACGAGGCGATCTGACCCTGACCTTCGCGGCGGCCGCACCGGCCAATGTCGAGAGCATCGGTAGGAATCACCCGTTGACCGCCGCCCTTGCCGACTATGTACTCGAAACCGCGCTGATCCCCGGCGATGAGCGCCCGCTTGCGGCGCGCAGCGGCCTGATCATCACGAATATGGTTAAGCGGACGACTGTGCTGCTGCTCCTGCGCATCCGCGCCCTGATCGAGAGCCCGCGCCACGCTGCCTCGTCTCTCGCTGAGGAACTGGTGGTCAGCGGCTATACCCGCGAGGACGGGGAGATCCGCTGGCTCGATGAGGTGGACGCCCTTGATCTGCTGCGCCGCGCGGAGCCTTGTGAGAATGTGAGCGCCGCCGAGCGCACCCAGGGCATCACCGACGCCCTGGCCCTACTCCCCGGCCTGAGCAGCGACCTCAAGGCGGTCGCCGATGCCCGCGCCGATCACCTGCGCGGGTCGCACCAGCGTGTCCGTTCCCAGACTGGGGGCGGGCGCGTGACGGTACGCTCCTCTGGCCTCCCCGATGTCCTTGGCTTCTATGTACTCTGGCCAACTATGAACTAACCACAAAGGCACAAAGGCACAAAGGTCTTATGGATATACAAGCCAGATCTGACCAGCTTTCTAATCTCATCATCGGTGCAGCGATTGAAGTGCATCGCGCCCTCGGCCCCGGGCTCCTCGAGTCTGCGTACGAGGAGTGTCTGGCGTATGAGCTTCAGTTGCGAAATATCGCCTTCGGACGACAGGTGCCGCTGCCAGTTGTCTACAAAGGGGTACGATTGGATTGTGGCTATCGCCTCGATCTCTTGGTCGAGGATCTGGTAATCGTCGAGCTTAAGACGGTCGATGCGTTTGTGCCTATTCACGAAGCCCAACTTCTTACCTACCTTCGCATGCGCAATCTGTGGCTGGGTCTACTGATAAACTTCAACACGCCTGTACTCAAACGCGGTATCAAACGACTCGTCAATGGTAATCCGAACGGAGGCTAACCACAAAGGCACAAAGACACAAAGGCCGAACAACTCAAAAAAATCTTTGTGCCTTCGTGTCTTTGTGGTTGGCTTTCCGATTTTCGTGCCTCTGTGGTGAATACAATATGCCCTACTCTACGATCACAACTGAGGGTGGACTCATTCCTGCCGACATCCTCGACGCGCTCGCGCAGGGGGAACTGACCGGCCAGCGCCCCGAGGACTTCGGCTTCGAGCAGATTCGCCGTCTCACTGACGAGATCGCGGCGGCGTGGGCCGATGCCCGTGCGTACTGGGAGGCGTTCCAGCGCTCGTTGCGCCGCGTGCGCGATAATGACCCGGCGACAACCATCACCCGTGAGCGCTGGATAGTGCCTCTGCTGGAGACACTAGGCTATAAGCTGACCTATCTGCCCACGGCGGCGGTAGTGGATGGCCGCACCTACGCAATCTCGCACCGCGCCGGTGATGATGAGGACGCGCCCCCGGTTCATATCGAGGGCATCCGCGCCAGCCTCGACGCACGGCCCCCGTCGGGTCGCCCACGCCTCTCGCCCCACGCGCTGATGCAGGAATACCTCAACAGCACCGAGCAACTTTGGGGCATTGTCACCAACGGCGAACGGCTGCGCCTGCTGCGCGACTCGGCCCGCTTCACCCGCCCCGCCTACGTCGAGTTTGACCTGCGCACGATGCTGGAGGGCGAGCAGTTCGCCGAGTTCGCCCTTCTTTACCGGCTACTCCACCGCTCGCGCTTTCCGGTGACGAGTGCCGATAGTTCACACTGTCTGTTAGAGCAGTATCACCAGCAGGCCATTGAGGCGGGCGGGCGGGTGCGCGAGGGTCTGCGTGATGGTGTTGAGGGTGCCCTGAAGCTGCTTGGCAACGGCCTGCTCGCCCACCCGGCCAACGCCCAACTGCGCGCCAAGCTCGCCGATGGCCGCCTGACGCCGCTGGAGTATTATCGCCAGTTGCTGCGTCTGGTCTACCGGCTGCTCTTCCTGATGGTTGCTGAGGAGCGCGGGCTGATCGCGGCAGAAGCGAACCACAAAGGCACAGAGACACAAAGGCCGGACGACAGAGAAGAATCTTTGTGGCTTCGTGCCTTTGTGGTTCCTCCTCCAAACACTGCCCTGCGAATCTACTACGACCACTACTCCGTGGGTCGCCTGCGCCGCCTCGCCGAATCCTCCGGCACTGGGCGCGGCCCCTTCGGCGACCTCTGGTTGAGTCTGCTGACCACGTTTCGTCTCTTCGAGGGGAGCGATGAGGATGCGCCGCGCCGCCTCGGTCTGGCCCCCCTCGACGGCGACCTGTTCAGCGATGCCGCCTGTGGCGACCTCACCACCACCACCCAGCTACGCAACGCCGACCTGCTCGCCGCCATGCGCAAGCTCTCGCTCTACCGCGAGAAGGTGAGCAAGGGGCTGCGCCGGGTTAACTACGGTGCCCTGGATGTGGAAGAACTGGGCAGTGTTTACGAGTCCCTGCTCGATTTTCGCCCAGTTGTCAGCATTGAGGATATTTACCACAAAGGCACAGAGACACAAAGGTCGGATGATTCAAAAGAATCTTTGTGCCTTCGTGCCTCTGTGGTGAAATTCGATCTTGTTGCTGGTACGGAGCGCAAGACGACGGGCAGCTACTACACCCGCCCCGAACTGGTGCAGGAGCTGATCAAGAGCGCATTGGTGCCGGTGCTGGAGAAGCGGATCAAGGCCGTTGAGGATAACCACAAAGACACAAAGGCACAAAGGACAGAAGATTCAAAAGAATCTTTGTGCCTCCGTGCCTTTGTGGTGAAAGAAAAAGAACAGGCTCTGTTGAGCATCCGCGTAGTTGATCCTGCCTGCGGCTCCGGTGCCTTCCTCCTCGCCGCTGCCCGCCGCATCGGGCGCGAGCTGGCCAAGGTGCGCGCCGGTGAGGATCAGCCCACACCCGCTGCCTTCCGCCACGCTGTGCGCGATGTCATCCAGCGCTGTATCTTCGGTGTGGACATGAACCCGCTGGCGACCGACCTGTGCAAGCTGGCCCTCTGGATCGAGGGCCACTGCGCCGGGATGCCCCTGAGTTTCCTTGACCACCACATCAAGCGCGGCAACAGTCTGATTGGCGCGACCCGCGAACTGGTCGCGGCGGGTGTGCCCGACGATGCCTACAAGCCGGTGACGGGGGACGATAAGGCTGCCGCCGGTGCCTTTCGCAAGCGCAACAAGAAGGAGCGTGAGGCCAAGCACTCTGGCCAACTCAACCTCGGCCTGGAGTTCGCCGCCCCTGCCGACGCGCACGCTCGGTATGCCTCGTCCGTCCACACCCTCAGCATGATGCCCGACAACAGTGTGGCGGCCGTGCGCGCCAAGGCCCGTCAGTACGAGCAGTTGCGCGCGGGCGCGTACAGCGACATAGTGAGCTTCAACCTCTGGACGGCAGCCTTCTTTTCCCGCCTCACCGACGCTGAAGATGTGGCCGTGCCCACCACTGCTTCGCTCGACGAGTGGAACGAGAGGCCCCTGCTCTACAACCTCATGGTTAAGAATGCCTTCGAGTTGGCCCAGGATGTCGGCTTCTTCCACTGGGAGTTGGAGTTTCCGCAGGTTTTTCACCACAGAGGCACAGAGGCACAGAGGCCGGACGATTCAAAAGAATCTCTGTGCCTCCGTGCCTCTGTGGTGAACATGTCCGGCTTTGATGTTGTGCTGGGCAACCCGCCCTGGGAGCGGATTAAGCTCCAGGAGCAGGAGCATTTTGTAGACGTGCCCGCGATCTCTCAGGCCGCCAACAAGTCCGCCCGCGAGAAGATGATCGCCGTCTGGCGCAATGGCGACGAGAGCCAGCGCGCCCGCATCGCCGAGTTCGACGCCGCCAAATATCGCGCCGAGGCCGAGAGCCGCTTTGTCCGTGCCAGTGAGCGCTTCCCGCTGACAGCGGTGGGCGACGTGAACACCTATGCGTTGTTTGCCGAACAGGTCCGAACGCTGTTATCCCCACCTGGGCGGGCGGGCATCATTGTGCCCACGGGTATCGCGACGGACGATACCACTAAGGATTTCTTTGGCGATCTCAGTACTCAACGACAGCTTGTAAGCCTCTACGATTTTGAGAACCGTGAGGCGATCTTTCCTGGTGTGCATCGAAGCTATAAATTTAGCTTGCTCACTATCGGCGCAACGCGAGAGCCAACTCAGTTCATTTTCTTTGCGGCCAATGTGACGCATCTGACCGACAAGCAGCGCGTTTTCACCCTCACGCCTGATGAGATCACCCTGATTAACCCAAACACCCGTACCGCACCAGTCTTCCGCACCCGCCAGGATGCCGAACTGACCAAAAAGATCTATCGCCGCGCCCCGGTGCTGCTGCGTGAGGGCGAACTACAAAAACACGAAGGCACAAAGGCCGGAAGCAATACAGAATCTTTGTGCCTTTGTGCCTTTGTGGTTCCAACGTCCGGCAATCCTTGGGGAGTTTCGTTCCTGCGTATGCTCGACATGTCTAATGATAGCCACCTCTTCCAGAGCGCACCGGGCGAGGGGCTGCTGCCGCTATATGAAGCTAAACTGCTACATCAATTTACGCATCGCTGGGCGACATATCAGGATTCACCACAAAGGCACAGAGACACAAAGGAGGGCGAGGGCACAGCCCGCGACGTGTCGCCTGATGAACTGGCCGACCCGACGATGGCGATTACGCCGCGCTACTGGGTGCCGACTAACGCCGTTGCTGACCGATTGGCTGGGCGCTGGGATCGCGGCTGGCTAATTGGCTTCCGTGACATCGCCCGCTCCACCGATGAGCGTACTGCTATCTTTAGTCTGTTGCCACGGGTGGGCATTGGAAATAATGCACCTGTTATCCTGTTTCAAGATGTGAAAACATTATTGATTGCCTGTTTTCTTGCAATAATTGACAGTATGCCTTTCGACTTTGTTACACGCCCAAAAGTAGGCGGTATTCACCTTAACTTCTTCATCGTGAACCAACTCCCCGTCCTCCCGCCCTCCGCATTCACCCCCGCCGACATCGCCTACATCGTGCCCCGCGTCGTCGAACTGGTCTACACCGCCTGGGACATCAAAGCCTTCGCGGAGGACGTATGGGGGGAGGCAGACAACGAACTACGGGCGCTGATCATGGAGCGCCGGAAGGCCAACCACAAAGACACAGAGGCACAAAGCTCAGATGAAATAAAAGCTTTGTGTCTTCGTGCCTTTGTGGTTGGTTCGGATCTTCCGCCCCCATTCATCTGGCACGACACCCGCCGCGCCCAGGCCCGCGCCGAGCTGGACGCACGCATCGCCAAACTCTACGGCCTCACCCGCGACGAACTGCGCTACATCCTCGACCCCGCCGACGTATACGGGCCAGACTTTCCCGGCGAGACATTCCGGGTGCTGAAGGAGAAGGAGACCAGACTCTACGGCGAGTACCGGACGCGGAGGCTGGTGCTGGAGGCGTGGGATGGGGAGGGAAATCAGCATTAAACCAAATTGACGACCATGATATGTACATATACAATGGTCTTGTGTGTGAGAATCACAAAAGAGACCACATGGTGGTAGAAAGAGTGCAACATGCTTGTCGCATTCAGCGTTGAGAACTACCGCTCCTTCAAAGATCGGGTGACGCTCAGCATGCTTGCCGCCGACCTATCCTCAAAGCCGCCGACCCTCGACAGCTCGAATGTTTTTCAGCCCCGCGACGACCTCAAGCTGCTCACAAGCGCAGCGATCTACGGTGCAAACGCCAGCGGCAAGAGCAACCTGGTTGCCGCGCTGAGCTTCATGCGCAGCTACATCCTCAACTCATCGCGTGAGACCAGCCTGCGTGAGCCGGTGAATATCACTCCCTATCGGCTAAGCACCGAAACCGAGAAGTCGCCCTCGCGATTCGAGATCGTCTTTGTTCAACAGGGTACGATCTATCGCTATGGCTTTCTCGTGAGCCGCAGGCAAGTCGAAGAGGAGTGGCTCTACGCGGCGACCGGCAAAAAAGAGGCATACCTCTTCGAGCGCGCCCACGAGGAGATCCGGGTTAACCGGCGCACCTTCAAAGAGGGCGACGGCGTTGAAGAGCGCACCCGCCCCAATGCACTCTTTCTCTCTGCAACTGCTCAGTGGAATGGCAAACGCGCCGGCAAGATCCTAGAGTGGTTTGAGAAGATGACCGTGAATGCTGGTGTCGATGATAGCTCAACCCAGCGGCGGCTTGTGCAACGTTATGGTAGCGAGGAGCTCCCACTAGATCTCATCGACTTTGTTCGCAGACTTGACCTTGGGATTGAGGACATGTACCTTGAGCGTGAGCCTCTACAGGAATTACAGCTTCGTGATGATGACGGAAACGTACGGATTGCAACCATTGGCGGTTCAACACGTGTTCGTACCACGCACTCGAAGTATGATGAGAAAGGAGGCGTCGTTGGAACGGAGCTCTTCGATCTGCTCGCCAACGAGTCGCAAGGCACACGCCGCCTCTTTACATTGGCCGAACCAATTCTTGCTGCGCTGCGCAGCGGCGTCCCGCTCGTGATCGACGAGATGGACGCCCGGCTGCACCCGATCTTAACCTGCGCGATTGTCGGCATCTTCAACTCGCCGGAGACAAACCCGAAGCACGCCCAACTCATCTTCACCACCCACGACACCAATCTGCTGGGAAGCGACCTGTTCCGCCGCGACCAGATCTGGTTTGTCGAGAAATCCCGGCGCGGTGAGTCGACGCTCTACTCGCTGGTGGAATATAAAGCCCGCAATGACGCTGCATACGAGAAGAACTACATCGCAGGGCGTTACGGTGCGATCCCCTACCTGGGCATGTTGCGCGCAGTGATCGGAGTTGCTGATGCCGAGCAAGAAGACCTCAAAGCCGAAACTGACGAAGTCGCAAGCACAGAGAACGCCACTCGCGACCTACCTGCAGCGTCCGATAGAGATCAAGGCTGATCTGCCACGCTTTCTGATCGTCTGCGAAGGAGAAAAGACCGAGCCATACTACTTTGAGGCTCTGGCTGCTGAGTTGCGCGTGAGTGTCAACGTCCAGATCAAGGGGCTCGGGGATAACACCGACAGTCTGGTTGAGCGTGCGATTGCGATCAAGCAGGAGGGTGAGGGCAATGACGATCAGGGGTACGCACAGGCATGGTGTGTCTTTGACCGCGACTCCTTTCCACCCAACCGGTTTAATCGTGCCATCCAGCTTGCCGAGAGCCACGGTTTACGAGTGGCCTACTCGAATGAGGCGTTCGAGCTCTGGTACATCCTCCACTTTGAGTACCTTCAATCTGGGCTGTTACGTGACGAGTACAAGGCGAAGTTGAGCCGCCACCTCAAGAAAAAGTACGAGAAGAAGATCTCGACTATGTACGACGAATTGCGTACAAGGCAGACAACAGCGATTCGAAATGCTGCTCGACTGCTTGTAAGTTATCCTCAGCCCAACCCTGAGCAAGACAACCCCTCAACAACGGTACACCTGCTCGTCCAGGAGCTGAACAAGTTTCGGCGCGCTTGATCACGGGGCGCAGTCCCTGCTTCCTGCTTCCTGAAATCTGGTCTAAGGAGCTCCAATGCCCCGTCTCACCACCCCCGCCGCCACTCGCGTCTACGCCGCTGCCCAGCGCTTCATCGCCAGTGCCCTGCGCGCCGACGACTCGCTCTTCACACCCGGCACGCCGATCTGGTCGCCCGAAGTGATCGACGACCTCTACCACCGCTTCGTCGAACACCCCGACGTGAGCGCCGATAGCTTTGAGCAGAAACTACACCGACAGCTACGCGGGGACGTTCTGGAGCCACCCGTAGACGCGGCACCTGCTACATACCAACTTGCGGGCGAGTTGCTCTATATCTACTACCTGCCAGCCAATGGGATTGGGGGTATGGCAAAGCGCCAGAGCATTACCACCGTGCTGAAATGGTCGCCTACGCCGGTCGCCATCCCCGATGATCTCGCGCAGACGCTTGATGCGGGCATTGCGAAGGCCGCCATGTTCTTCATGATCGGCAGGCCGTTTCAGCTCACCTACCTGCTCCGGTTTGTCAGACGCTGGAAGACGCTCTCAACCGAGACTCGCGATCATTATTTGGCAGACCCCTGGGCATTCAAGGACTTTGCGAACTCAGTTCCCGTCAAGCCAGCCTATGCTCAGCGCGAACTGCTGCTGCACCTTGTTCACCCTGCGACGTTTGAGCCAATCATGGCCCACAAACACAAGCAGATGATCGGCGAGGCGTTTGCACCCCTCGCCGATCCCAGTGTGTACGATCTTGACCGACGGCTGGAGCAGATTCGTGCGGCGCTGGCCTCTGTGTACGGCGCTGACTTTCACTTCTATGATCCGCGAATCTTCCCACTCTGGTATGAAAAAACCGCCGCCCCACCAGATGATGCCGATACGATAACGACCTCGGAGTCAGGCACGACCGGTGTGGGCGCTGGGCTCAGCGGGGCAGACCAGATCCGCATCGCCCTTGCCCGCATCAGCGAACTGGACGGCACTGCGACGATGCAGCAGATTGCGGATGCGGTGGAAAGTCGCATGGCTGGCAGCAAGCTTTCGGCGCAGGGTCTCACCAGCCTGTGTTTCTTCATCAACCGAGTCGCGGTAACGATGGGTTATCTCGCGCCCTACGATAAGGCGAACCCTGGCTGGCACATTACGCCCAATGGTCGCACGTTGCTTGAGGGCAGCAAAGATAAGGATCCCACTCCCGCCGTGCTTCCCCACACCCTCGGCGTCAAGCTCCGACCATACGTGCAGTTGGCCACGCACCTGAATGGTGAGAGCTACACTCCGGCTGCGATCTGCGATGTGATGGGCACCGTCATGCCGCCGATTATCGCGCTGACTGTGCCGCCCGACCCGGCTCGGCTGGTGGATGATCTGCTGCGCCTGCGCTTGCTGGAGCCGCTTGACGAGGGGCACTACCGGCGCTGGCCGCACCTCGGCGACGCCAGCATTGACCTGCTGCTGCGCTACTGTGCGCTGACGCTGCTTGTGCCCGTTGGTGAGGACGACTACCGTTTGCCCGCACTTGAGGCACCCTTCGACAGTCTGCCCCACCTCGCCGATGCCTGGCCGCTGGGCGAGCCACTGCTCGCCTGGTATGCCGAGGCCGGACTGGTGCGGCGCAATGCCGATGGCACATGGCAGGCGTTGCCGCAGGCGCTCGCACCTCTTGACGACAGCCGCACCACGGCGCAAGCAATCAACACGTTTCTAGCAAACCTGCGCCGGGTGCGCAGCGGGCCAAGCGACCTGCCGATCTTAACAGACACCGCGCTACGCGCCCTGCCGCCGACCGTGCTGGAGGAGCGGATCGCCGAGATCCAGCGCGAGCTCCTGATTGACCGCGAGACTATCCTGCGCGTCTACCGCTCGCTGATCGCCGGACACCATGTCATTCTCAGTGGCCCCCCCGGCACGGGCAAAACTCACCTGGCTCGCATCCTGCCGCGCATCCTCTGGCGCGACGATCACGACACGGTGCGGCTTACGCTGCCGAACGACCCGGCGCTCGCGCCGACCGAATCACCCTTCGAGGAATCCCTGCGCCGTGAGGGCTATCTGGTCGAGGTCGTCACCGCCACCGAGGACTGGGGCGTGCGCCACGTCATCGGCGGGATCGCCCCGAAGATCCAGCGCGACGAGCGCGGGAGTACGCTGGTCTATACGGTGGCGCATGGCTGCCTCACGCGGGCGGTGCTGGCGAACTACCAGATCTCCAGCGACCTGCCAGTCGAGCCGGTCGAACTACCCCGCCGCGAGCACACTGATGCTGCGGAGAACCGCTATCGCGGTCTCTGGCTGGTGATTGACGAGTTCAACCGTGCTCAGGTTGATGCAGCCTTCGGCGGGTTGCTCACCACCCTCGGTGGCCAGTGCCAGCCGACGCTCACCTTTCCCACCGACGACGGAGAGCGCACCGTGCGGCTCCCGCGCGACTTCCGGCTGATTGGAACGCTCAACAGCTTCGACCGCCATTTCCTTAACCAGATCAGCGAGGCGATGAAGCGTCGCTTCACCTTCATTGACGTGCTGCCACCCGGTCGTGAGTGCCGCGAGGAGGAGCAGGCGATGGCGCTGTTTGGGGCGCTCAGTCGTCTGGCGGAGCATGGCCTGGCCGGTTTTAGCGCCGACGCGGATCTCGGCTATGCTACGTGGACAAACATCCTCAGCGTGCGCCGATCTGGCAGTGTTGAAAGCAGCACCCCGGTGCGCTACGACATTGGCAAGGACGCCGATCCGGCGGCCCGCGTCGCCAGCGACCAGTTCTGGCGCATCTTCGCCGCCGTGCGGATCTACCGGCAGCTTGGCACCGCCCAGGCCGAGTCGGGCTACCGCGACTTCCTTGCGGGTCGGGCCGTCGGTATGGCGTGGAATCGCGCCCTCGACGCAGCTCTGGCCGACACCCTCGCCGACCAACTCCAGGTGATCGCCCGCGACGAACTGCGTGTACTCCTGGCCCTGATTGCCCACCCCGAGGATAGTACTGCGCTCCGTAACGCCATCATCGCCATCCTCAGCGGGCTCTCGGTGCCGCGCCAGAGCGCCCAGCTTCTCCAGCTACGCCTGATTGATCCGAGTGTGGATACCGTTCGGCCCGAAGCCCTGACTGATACCCAGGTGCGGGCAATCTTCGGCCCGCCCGCGCCCCTCGGTATCGCGCCGGACGGGCTGTTCGCACGGCGACTGACCGCCTTCGTGAGCGAGCAGGGGCTATAGAGGCAAAAGACAGAGGGCAATAACCCTTCGTGCCTTTGTGCCTTTGTGGTGAATCACCATGCACTATCAGCCGACGCCAACCGAGCAGCGGGCCTACGGCCAGATGCAGGCCCGCATGGTCGCCCTGCTGCTGCGTTTCAGCGAGAGTGAGTACGCCAAACTTTTCGCCGATCACCAGGATTTTATGCGTGAGGAGACTACGGCAGCACTCCAGGTCTACCGCGATCTGGCGGTACTCTTCTCCTTGCGCACCGCGCTCTTCGAGGAGATTCTGCCTCGCATCGTGCGCCGACTTAGCTTTATCTCGCCACACCACCTGGTGGTCGAAGAGTTGCCAGGGCGTGGCCGCGTGGACTGGGAGCGCACTCTGGATGCGAGCTGGAGCGAGCGCCCCGGCGAGCCGCCCCTGAGCGTCCACGCCCGCCAGCGGCTGCGTAACTTTGCCACCCCCGCAAACCTCCTGACCGTAGCTACCCTGCTGGAGTATCGCGCCGACGTGCGGCGGCTCCTGCTAAGTGACACGGTAGCTGTGGGGGTTGAGAGCCTGCGCCACCCGCTCACCGTGATTATTGATCGCTGTGAGCGTGAACTGACCTTCCCGCAGTTCGCCGGTATCCGCACGGCGGCTCAAGCCAGCCTCGATGGTGCGAACGGTGGAATGGAGGCACTGGAGGCCCGCGTCGCCGCTGGCGGCATACCCGGCGGCAGTAGCGCCTATGACGACCTGCTGGCTTGGCGGCGGCGCTACCGTACCCTCGACCTGCTGCGTCGGCGTTCCTCCACTGCCCGCGCCGATGTCCTCGGTGCCAATCCCCGCCGCGACAACCGGCTCTACCAGCTCTGGATTTTGTTTGAACTGGCCGATCTGCTCACCCGGCGTGGACTGCTCGATCCCGGCACCCAGATGCCCGCCATACTGCGCTTCCGCTGGGGCGATGGCGACACCCTATACCACTACGAGCTTCGCCACGACAAAGGTATCATTGAGCAGCCCGATGTCTGGCGCTCCGAGCCAGCCAAGGCACACGTGCCGGGGGTGCGTCCGGACTACCACCTGCGCCGACTCGACCCGCCTATGGCAGAGGTACGCGCAGGTAGCCAGATCACATGGCGCGAACCAGGCGTGATCTGGGACGCGAAGTACTATCGCGAGCGCGACCGCAACAGCGCCCCGAGCGGGCCGATCAAGCGCATGCTGGCCGACCTCGCCCTCACGGGTGAGACACGGGGTAGCCTGCTGTTCGCATTCCTACAGGCCGACGAGAGCGATGATGCCGCGAGCGCGGATGGTGCGGGGGTGCTGGTGCAGCGCCTGCGGCCATTAGGCGATGCCGCCCAGAGCCTCGACCCGACGATTCGGATTGACGTGGTCGCCCTCTGCCCCGACCAGCCCAGCGAAGAGACCCAGCGCGTGCTGGCGCACCTCCTCGATCAGGTCCACGCCGATTTACGCAAGCCTGTCGTGCTCGCATGTCACGGGGTCTTCCTGGATACACTCAGCGCCGAGGGGCGGCTCCTGGTCAATCGCTGGGGCAAAGCGATAGAGAGTACCGCCAACGACCTGCTGATCTGCCCCAAGCCACACATCGGCCCGTGGCGCGTTGATATTGTGAGTCGCGAGCAGCACTGCTGCCAGGATGGACGGCTCTGCCACATTGTCGGGCGAGCCGATGCACATAAACCGATCAGACCGCCGCACGACATCACCACATCTGACCTGTGAAAGCTGACGCATAATGATCGCCCCCACCTACGCCGACCTGAAGATCGATCTGGAGCGCGAGGCCAGCGGCGGCTACCGCATCCAGATCAGCTTCCGCCTTGACACCAGCGCTGCCGACGAGGATTTCGGTATTCGATCACCCACGCCCGTTGTCTTTGATCTGGAGGCACTACGCGTTGCGAGTTTCAACCCGCAAAAGTATGGGCAGATGCTCACCGCTGCGCTGTTGGCCGACGAGTCCGTTCGCCGTGGCCTTACCGCTGCCCACGCCCAAGCCCGCGCCCACAGCATCCCGCTGCGCCTGCGTTTGGCCCTCGACCCCGAGGATACGGTGTTGCACGGGTTGCGTTGGGAGTGGCTTCAGGATCCAGATGATGGTGCATTGCTGGCGCTCAGCGAGTGCGTGCTGCTCTCGCGCTACCAGCTCGGCGGCACCGGCGAGCCAATCTCCCTGCCTGAGGGCCGCGATCTGCGCGCCTTGGTCGTGATCGCCAACCCGTCCGACCTCTCCCGCTTCAATTTGGCTCCGCTCAATGTGAGCGCGGAGCAGCAGCGAATCGTCGCCGCCCTTGGTAGCATCACATACACCCTGCTCGTCAGCGGCACCGCCATTACGCCAACCCTTGCCAACCTGCTCAGCGCCCTGCACGACGGCTACGAGATACTGATCATCGTCGCTCACGGCAGCCTCCAGGACAGCACACCCTATCTCTGGCTGGAGCAATCCGACGGCAGCGCTGACAAGATAGCAGGCAACCTGCTGAGCGAGCGGCTGAAGCACGCGCAGCAGCGCCCGCAACTGGCGATCCTGGCTGCCTGCGAGGGCGCAGGCCGCGACAATGGGACGGAACCCCTAACCGCCCTCGGCCCACGCCTGGTAGCCACCGGGATACCCGCCGTCGTCGCCATGCAGGGCACGATCAGCATCGCCGCCGTAAGCGCCCTGCTGCCAACCCTGCTTACCGAGTTGCGCCGAGACGGCTGCATTGACCAGGCGATGGCCGCCGCCCGTCGCGCCGCCGAGCGTGAGCGTGCCGACTGGTGGCGGCCAACCCTCACCATGCGCGTGCGCGACGGGCGGCTGTGGCACGGCACGCTGCCCGCGCACCCGCCCCGCGAGGGCGTCAATCCCTTCATCGCCGGAAATCCCGTCCCACCAGATATATTCTACGGACGGCGCGACCAGATCATGAGCATCAAAGACCGGATCGGCGGGATGGCACCGCAGTGCGTCTCCATCGTCGGTTTCCGGCGCAGCGGCAAAAGTTCACTGCTACGCTATGTGCGCGAGCACATCCACGAGTTCTGCTCGCAGGAACAGCAACCCCTCATCGTCTCGCTCAGCCTCTCCGACCAGCGCTTTCATACGCCAGCGGGCATCACCGAGGGGCTGCGGCGCGGGATCGAGCACGCCACTGGCAGCGCACCCTGGCGGTACGCGGAGAACGACGACCCCTGGGCGATTGATGATGGCCTCCAGACCGTACGCGACCGTGGCCGCCGCCTAATCGTCCTGATTGACGAGTTCGAGCAGATCGGCGCACGGCTGGTGGCCTTCGAGGGCTGGGGCGGCGACTGGCGCGAGAAGGCCAGCGTGCAGGGCTACTTCGCCCTGGTGCTGGCCACCCAGCGCCCCATTGACACGATCTACAAAGAGCTGGGCCTGACCTCGCCCTTCGGCAATATCTTCACCACCGTTGAACTGGGCGCATTCGCCACTGGCGAATGGCACGCTCTGGTGCGCGACGGCTTTACGGGCAGCGGCGTTGATCTGCGCGAGGCCGATCTGGTGCTACTGGACGAACTGGCGGGCGGACTGCCATTCTACGTCCAGCTTGCGTCGCAACTGCTCTGGCGGCACAGCGACCACCCGCGCACCCGCGCCGAGTTTGCGCTCCAGGCCGAGCCATTCTTTGCCAAACTGTGGCGTGACCTGAGCGAACAGGATCGCCACGCTCTGCGCCATGCCGCCGGGCTGCCCAGACTCACCGCCCCTGTCGCCAACATCCGCGAGCGACTCCAGCGCCACGGGATAGGGCTGCCGGTAGAAATGGAACAGAAAATACCAATAAGCGGAACCGTGTATGTGCGTCGTTATCGCGTGCGCTGGAGCGCCCGCCGACGCTGTCGCATCTCGGTATCCGCCACCGCGTCGCTCTGCTCGGCATAGCGGAGCGTGGTCTGGATGTGTTTGTGGCCAAGGCGCTTGCGGATGGTCGCCAGGCTCACCCCGTCCTGAACCAGGGCGGTCGCGTGGCTGTGGCGGAGCTGGTGCAGGGTGCAGTCAACGCCGACCTCGGCGCAGTAGGTCGCCCATCGCGCCTGGATGGTCTGGTAGCGCAGCGGCTGGCCGTCACCGTTCTTCAACGCCCGGAACAGTGGCCCGTGCCGCGCCTGCGTCTCCTTCACGTAGCGCCGGAGCAGGTTCACGAGTTTCGGGTCGTCGAGCAGCACCGTGCGGCGATGTCCGCCCTTGCCGAGGACATAGAGGTGCTCATCGTCGTGGGTCAGGTCGAGATCGTCCACATCAAGCTGGAGCGCCTCGCTGATGCGCAGGCCGGTCTCGGCGAGCAACCGAAAGAGCAACTGGTCACGGAGATGGTCATGCGGGATGACCTTCAGCACCGCATCAATCTGGTTCCGCGCGACCCCGCGCGGCCCTGGCTCCGGCACCTTCACGCGGTCGAGCGTGATGAGCGGGTTCGCGTCGAGCAGGTCGTGTTTGACCGCCCAGGTGAGGAAGCTGTTGAGCGCGGCCATGGTGCGGGCACGGCTCGCCGGGCTCCGGCCGTCGCGGCGGGCGAGCGCTGCACGTACCACGTCGACGGAGATCGCCCCCACGGATCCAGCGTGGCAGGCGACGAGGTGATTCAGCTCCGTCCGATAGGCGCGCGTGGTGTGGGGCGAGCACGCGGTGCGCTGCAGGTCGGAGAGGAAGCGTGCGATGGCCTCGGGGAGCGGCAGCGGTTCCATCAGCGCCTCATTCCTGTGATAATCATTATCTGGCGGTCCATCGAGGGAGGCATCGGAAGGCTTCCCAATGCAGGGATGGTATCACGTTTACTGTGAGAACGTTCATTCTCACAGGAACTGCTGCGCTTCCCTGCTGACCCGAAGGACCCTGCCATGCCTGTCGCATTCCTCGCCGCCGACCAGGTGGCCCGCTATGGTCGCTTTGCCACCGACCCCTCCGCCGACCAGCTTGTCCGCAGCGCCTACCTTGACGCGACCGACCGGGCCGTTCTCACGGCGCTTCGCAGCGATCATACCCGTCTTGGCTATGCCGTGCAACTCGCCACGGTACGCCTGCTTGGTACCTTTCTCACCGACCCCACCGCTGTGCCGGACGTGCTGGTCCGCTACCTTGCCCAGCAATTGGCGATCACCCCCACCGATCACCTTGCCCGCTACCAGGCATCGCGTATGCCCTGGCACCATACCGTGGACATCCGGCAGCGCTATGCCTACGTGGACTACACCGACCCCCAGCGGGGATGGCGCTTTATCCGCTGGCTCTTTGCCTGCGCCTGGCTCGGTACGGAGCGGCCCAGCACCCTCTTTGAGCGCGCCGTGACCTGGCTCATCCGCCAGAAGGTCGTGCTCCCCGGCATCACCGTGTTGGCCCGCGATGTCGCTCGTGTCCGTGACCGGGCCAGCGACCGCATCTGGCGCATCCTGGCCCAGGATCTGACCCTCGCGCAACGCCAGCACCTTGATGCCCTGCTCGTCGTCGCCCCGGACGCGCACCTCACGCCCTTTGAGCAGATCCGCCGCCTGCCAACCACGCCCAGCAGTCAGGGATTGCTCGATGCGCTCCACCACCTTGCCACCCTCCACGACCTTCCGCTGCTCCCCGCCCTGCCGCGCCAGCTCCCGCTGAGTCGCCTGCACGCCCTGGCACGGATCGCCTTGACCGCACGGGCGCAGACCTTGGCTCGCCTTGCGGACACCCGCCGGGCCGCCACCCTGCGCGCAGCCCTGCATACCCTTGTGGCCCTGGCCCACGACACGATCCTCGATATGCTCGATGCGGTCGTGACCGCCCTGCTCCGCGAGGCCGCCAAGGCCGGCATCCAGACGCGGGTGCGCACGCTCAATGACTTGGATGCCGCCGCGCTCACGCTTGCTGCGGTCGTGGCAATCCTGCGTGACCCCGTGGTCGCCGATGGAACGATCCGCACGGCGGTCGCCGCACAGTACGCCAACGACGCCTTGGACGATGCCATCGCGCAGGTGCGTGCCTTGGCGCGTCCCACCGCCGACACGACCTATGAGGCACTGGTTGCCCGCTACCGGCGGATTAGCCGCTTTCGCCCCCGCTTCCTGACGACCATCCAGCTCGACGCGCTCCCCGCCGGCAAGGCCGTGGTGCGTGCCTATCAGTTTCTCCCGCAACAGGAGGGACGACGTGGGCACACCTTCACCGATGCGCCCCTCCAGGTGGTCACGGCGGCGTGGCGGCCCTATGTGATCATGGGGGAGCAGCGCACAGATCGGATTGGCTACACCTACTGCGTCCTGGATCGGCTGGTCACCGCCCTGCGTCGTCGCGAGGTGTTTGTCCAGCCCAGCCTGCGCTACGCCGACCCCCGGCTCGGCATGGTGCACGGCGCCGCCTGGGAGGCGGCGCGCCCACAGGTTTGTCGCGCCCTCGATAAGCCAGCGGATGGGGAGACCGCGCTTGCCCAGCTTGCCACGCAGCTCGACACCGCCTACCAAACCACGGTGGCGGCCCTTCCGGCCAACGCTGCCGTCACCATCACCACCGTCGACGGCAAACCCGACCTCGTCCTCAGCCCGCTCGAACGCCTCGATGAACCCGCCAGCCTCATCCAACTACGTGACCAGATCGCCCACCTGCTGCCGCAGGTCGATCTCCCCGAACTGCTGCTCGAAGTTCATCAACGGACCGGGTTCCTCCAGGCGTTCACCCATCTGAGCGAGCGAACCGCCGAGGTAGAGGATCTCGCCAGCAGCCTCTGTGCGATCGTGATCGCCGATGCCTGCAATATTGGCATCGCCCCGCTGATCAACGCCCGCATTCCCGCCCTGCGTGATGACCGCGTGCGCTGGGTGCAGCAACACTATCTCCGCAGCGAGACCCTGCTGCGTGCGAACGCGGGCCTGGTTGCGGCCCATAGTCAGCTCACGCTCACGCACCACTGGGGCAGCGGGGAGGTCGCCTCTGCGGACGGCGTGCGCTTTGTGGTGCCTTTGCGCACCGTGCATGCGGCGGCCAACCCCACATACTTCGGCCCCGAGCGCGGCGTCACCTACGACAACCTCACCGCCGATCAGTACAGTGGCCTCCACGGTATTGTCGTCACGGGCACCCTCCGCGACTCGCTGGTGCTGATCAGCCTGCTGTTAGGCCAGCAGACCCCGCTCCACCCCCGCGAGATTATGACGGATACGGGGGCCTACGCCGACAGCATGTTCGGCCTGCTCTGGCTCTTGGGCTACCAGTTCAGCCCGCGGATCAGTGATATTGGCGGTACCCGCTTCTGGCGGATCGACCGTACCGCCGACTACGGCCAACTCAACGACTTGGCAGTCCATCGCATCCAGCCGCAGCGGATTATCGACCATTGGGACGACCTGCTCCGCATCGCGGGCTCGCTGACCATGGACATGTGCCACATTGAGTCGGTCATGCGCACGCTCCAGCGCGGCGACCGCCCGACGGCAGTGGCCCGCGCCCTTCAGGAGTTGGGGCGGATCATCAAAACGCTGTTTCTCCTCAACTACCTCAATGATGCGGCCTATCGCCGACGAGTCTTGACCCAGCTGAATCGGGGGGAGGCCCGCCACAAGCTGGCCCGCATCGTCTGCTATGGCCAGCGCGGCGAGCTACGACAACGCTACCGCGAAGGGCAAGAGGATCAGTTGCACGCCCTCGGACTGGTGGTCAATGCAATTGTCGTCTGGAACACGATGTACATGGAGCGCGCCATCGACCATCTGCGCCGTTCCGGTCAACCGGTGGCCGATGCCGATGTGGCCCGACTCTCGCCACTCAGCTTTGCCCATCTCAATGTGCTGGGCCGCTACACCTTCACGCTGCACGAGCCAATTGCGCGCGGCGAGTGGCGCCCGCTCCGCACGACTGACGATACATAGTCACCTTGTGCTACACGTTTCCGCTTATTGGTATTTTCTGTTCCATTTCTACCGGGAGCCCATCCTCTGGCGGATCGTAGGGCTCGCGGGCCAGCCTCCCACGCCGATGACCAGGAAGCACGCTCTTTCAGCATCCTCTGGCGGATCGTAGGGCTCGCGGGAGCTATCCCTGCACCGTAGAGGTGTCCTATCGTCTAGCTTTCAGCATCCTCTGGCGGATCGTAGGGCTCGCGGTACACGAGCCGGGACGAACAGCAGCAAGCAATGGCTTTCAGCATCCTCTGGCGGATCGTAGGACTCGCGGCTCAGCGGTACTCAGCGCGTCAAGGCCGTCGTGTGTCTTTCAGCATCCTCTGGCGGATCGTAGGGCTCGCGGGTGCCAACGACCGTCTGTTCCGGGCTATCGTCGCATGCTTTCAGCATCCTCTGGCGGATCGTAGGGCTCGCGGCTACGTGGCGGAAGTCACCGTCCTTCCGCAGCCATCTTTCAGCATCCTCTGGCGGATCGTAGGGCTCGCGGGGCATGCTACTCGATTGGCACAGGGCCGCTTGTTCTTTCAGCATCCTCTGGCGGATCGTAGGGCTCGCGGGCGAAGCCGTCACCGGGCTGGGGCGCGGGTTCCACTTTCAGCATCCTCTGGCGGATCGTAGGGCTCGCGGGGAGGCTCCGATGGACAAGATGACGCCGGGAGAATTCTTTCAGCATCCTCTGGCGGATCGTAGGGCTCGCGGTAGTTTCGGTGCGATGCGTGACGTGATTGACCAACTTTCAGCATCCTCTGGCGGATCGTAGGGCTCGCGGCTTCGTGAGTTTCATTGTGCTGTCTCCTTCTTCCTGCTTTCAGCATCCTCTGGCGGATCGTAGGGCTCGCGGAAAGCGTGGCGTTTTTGTATTGAAGCATAGAAAGTCTTTCAGCATCCTCTGGCGGATCGTAGGGCTCGCGGGTGGCTAAAGAACATTTTTTAAGCAGAAATTTGGGGCTTTCAGCATCCTCTGGCGGATCGTAGGGCTCGCGGGATTATCTCGGTGCGGCGTGGTTTCCTCCTGATGGTCTTTCAGCATCCTCTGGCGGATCGTAGGGCTCGCGGCGGAATAGAAGAGAGCTAAGAATACTCAATCAACAAGCTTTCAGCATCCTCTGGCGGATCGTAGGGCTCGCGGTTGTTGAAGATGGCCGTGTGTCCACAATCATATAGTCTTTCAGCATCCTCTGGCGGATCGTAGGGCTCGCGGTCGGAAATGCAGCGGCTTCCCATCTACAGAGTCGTCACTTTCAGCATCCTCTGGCGGATCGTAGGGCTCGCGGACAAAAGAAAAAGCCCGACCAACGCTCCCCCATGGACTTTCAGCATCCTCTGGCGGATCGTAGGGCTCGCGGGCGGGCTGCCGCTGGAAGCCTACGCGATTATGAGCCTTTCAGCATCCTCTGGCGGATCGTAGGGCTCGCGGGCCGATGTGGGCGCTCGGCATCGTGGCCCTCGTCTTCTTTCAGCATCCTCTGGCGGATCGTAGGGCTCGCGGAGGTCGGGGTGTCCCCTGCGCCTGATGGTACACGGCTTTCAGCATCCTCTGGCGGATCGTAGGGCTCGCGGAAAGTGAGCGAAAAACGGCGTATAGAGTTGTCGGCCTTTCAGCATCCTCTGGCGGATCGTAGGGCTCGCGGCGGCATCACGCTATTCGGGGAGAGTCGCTCTCCGAATCTTTCAGCATCCTCTGGCGGATCGTAGGGCTCGCGGGGAGCCGCACATAGAACCTGCTCTCTGGAGAGAGCACTTTCAGCATCCTCTGGCGGATCGTAGGGCTCGCGGGCCACCAGCGTCACGTACCACCGTCAGACGATAAACTTTCAGCATCCTCTGGCGGATCGTAGGGCTCGCGGGTCATTGCCCACTGCCACCCGCCCAACCCGTCAGGCTTTCAGCATCCTCTGGCGGATCGTAGGGCTCGCGGATGGATCACCGCCCTGATCACCGCCAAAGCGACCCTTTCAGCATCCTCTGGCGGATCGTAGGGCTCGCGGCTTGACTCTACGGGTCACTTCTTCACGGTTAGCAACTTTCAGCATCCTCTGGCGGATCGTAGGGCTCGCGGATCATAAAAGCGGTATGGCCGAAGGCGTTGGCGACTTTCAGCATCCTCTGGCGGATCGTAGGGCTCGCGGTATTTGCCGCCAGCGCAACGGCGGGGATAGGATGCTTTCAGCATCCTCTGGCGGATCGTAGGGCTCGCGGCGTGAAAAATACTGCATCGTCGAATCAAAAGACATTCTTTCAGCATCCTCTGGCGGATCGTAGGGCTCGCGGCCCGCCCCTCGCATCGCTCACACAGGTCATACCGGACAGATACCGCTCCTTTCATGCTTCCTGGGCGTTTCTGGCGCATCGCTGATCACGCCCTATGGTAGCATCTGGCGCAGCCGCCCGCAACTCGCTCTTTGTTCCAAAACCGCGTTAAGTTGCGAGCGGTGCCATTTGCTGTCGCTATGCCTCAAACCTGTACGGAAACTCCGACACCCTGCCACCCACTAGCTCCGCTGAGGGTGCAATCACGCCGAGTTGCGAGCGGGACGACCACAGCGCCTCTTTTGCGACCGATCAGACCACGTCATTGCAGAATCGTCGGAACTCGCAGCTCACACATGGCCGTCTGCTCTCCGGAGCCTCTGGCAGGCGCTCGCCCACCACTGCCGCCCTCAGGTCACTCACTGTCTGCGCCACCTTCCGCCGTAGCGCCGCCGTGATCGTCACCGGCTCTACCTGTCGGGTCGGGATGGCGTAGAAGAAGCCCCGCCGTACCGGCAGCCCCCACGCCTCCTCCAGCAGCAGCGCGTAGGCCGCCATCTGGAGCTTGAAGTGCGCCCCCGCCGCCCGCTCGCTGTCTTTGTACTCTACAACCACTGCCTCGGCCCCCGGCGTTGTTCGCCCTGGCACTGCGACCGCGAGATCGAGCCGCCCACGCAGACCCAGCCGCTCCGAGCGCAGCGCTAGGTCGAAGGCTCGCTCGCCCTCCGTTAGCCCGTAGGGCCGCAGCGAGCGCCGCTCTTCACGTGCACCCTCGTCGCGGTGTCCGGCGATCCCTGCCTCCATGAGTACCGTTACCGGTCGCACGTCTGGCAGGCAGTAGCGATAGTACACTACTCGCGGACAGTAGACCCACTGCTTCAGATCCGTGACTTCAAAGGTGTTGCTCTCCATTGCTCCCCTCCCCCTGGGAAATCTCCCGCCGCGCCGCCCAACTCCGCTCGTCCAGCGGGAAGAGCTGGATGTTTCCTGGCTTTTTGCCCAGCCGCTTGCGGATCTCGCCGAACAGCTCGCGCTGGTGCGTGCGGCTCAGATCACCGCGAAATGCGCTGAACTGCACGCGCAGCAGCCCGTAGTCTAGGCAGGCGTCGGCCACCTTCGCACGCGCCTTGTCGTCGGGAATGTCATAGATCAGCAGGCACTGCATCGCTCACCATCCCATCACGAAGGGCGTGTAGATCTCGCGCTCGCCGCGCACGTAGGTGGCGATCTGGCGTGCCTGGAGTTGGAGGATGTGGCGCAGCGGCTGGCGCTTGCCCTGGTAGGGCTCGGTCGACTCCATGCGCTCCAGCAGCTTCTCGACGATGCGTTTGCGCGTGGCTGCGTCAAGCAGTCCGTCCTCCTGCTGGACGAGATCGACGCCTCGGTTGACCTGACCGATCAAGGTGCGATCCACCACCGCCTGGCGAAACTCTTCGATTAGGTCGAGGGTCAGCGAGGGCTTGCCAGGCCGGTCGGCGTGTAGGAAGCCGGCCATTGGCTCCAGCCCGGCCAGCAGCAGCGCTTGGCGCACCTGGGATCGCAGCACGGCATAGCCGTAGTTGAGCGCCTGGTTAAAGCGATCCCCCGCGCCCTGGGTCTCGCGCCCCGGCCAGCCTAGCTCGGTGGGCAGCACTGTGGCGATGGCCTGCCAGTAGCGCGCCGCCGCACGGCCCTCAGCACCCATCAGGGCTGCGCGGGTCGCCTCACCCAGCTCGCCCGTCACCCGCGCCAGGGTTGGCAGGGCGTCGAGTACCTCGGTGGCCGCCATCGTCAGGGCAGCGTAGATGTCGGGGTCGGCCTCCTTGCGATACTTGGCGATGTAGCGGAGCAGATTGGCCTGGCTCTGCACCTTGCCGCTCGCGAAGGCGCGGGCCAGATCCAGCCCGCGTCCCTCCTCGTAGGCCCGTAGCTGTGCACGCTTCGTCAGGGCCATGCCCGTCAGCCCGCTATGCACCAGGGTGCCATAGTCGTCGCCGTCACGACCGTTGAGGAAGTGGATGGGGATGCCCTCCTTGCAGCAGGCGCGCACCACGTCGCTGCTGAGGGCCACGCCGTTGCTACAGATGATCACCTGCTCCAGGTGTAGCAGCGGTACCTCGGCCAGCCGATCCTTGCCCTTTTCGACCCGCAGGCGGCCCTGATGCTTGGAGATGAAGCTGCCGATCTGATCGACTATCAGGTGCATGATCTCGCCCTCTAGACATGGTTCGCAGATACTTTACAGTTCAGGCCAGAATGTGGCATCTTGACGCGCTTGACCTGAAACCTGAAACCTCGCATCTGAAACCTTATCCTATGGAACAATTTCCGGCGGGTACATTTGCCCGCCGCGCTCTCGTGCGAGCCGAAGGAAAAAAGGACATATTATTAAGGTACATGTGCTCTTACGCGAGCCGAAGGTCGTTACCCTGCGAGAATGCGGTACCAACCGTCACCTTTGACGCAATTCTTCCCGACGTGGATCAGGCTGCCCCACACGAGCAATTCACGCAGCGACGGGGACACATCGCCAGCAAGCGTGACGGCACCAACCAGCCCGCCCAAGGGCAGGCCGCGCTGCTGGCGCGAGGAGTAATTGACGAGATCAACCCAACGGGTGTCGTCGTGGGTCACGCGCACCGCCTCCGCGAGGGCGGCGAAGTCGAGGTGCGGCAGGGTCGGCCCCTCGCCGTAGGCTGCGGTCAGTTGGTCGATGCGCTCCTTCAGCCGCTGCACGAAGGGGCGCAGCGTAAAGGTGTGCATCAACTGGCCGCGCTCGATCAGACGCAGCGGGCTGAGGAAGTGCAGTGTGAGCCGGTCATCGGGCAGCGTCTCAGCGGCGGCGGCCACCTCGGCGGCGCACACCGGCAGGCCCGGCGACTGCACCTGGGGCCGGTCGGGACGGTAGAGGATCTGGCGGTCGGCGCTGAGCGGGCTAACGGCGGCGATCTCGCGGAGGCGCAGCGCCCCGCGCTGGCCGCCGTTTGCGGGCAGGCGTCGCCCCATGCCGCCCTGCTCGACACCCTGGGCGGCCATGACCACATAAGGGAAGAGCTGGGCAGCCGGGCCGAAGAGTCCGAGCCCAAAGCGCAGCTCCTCGCCGGGGGCGTAGCGGCGCGGGGCGTCGGGCGGGCGCACGACATAGGGGCGCGGGCGCTGCTCGCCGCCGGTCTCGCCCTTCTCGCGCATGGGGGCCACCAGGGCGGCCACCGGGCAGACCCGCAGTAGCGGGCAGGCGCCGCAGCTACGGGCGGTCTGGTTGGCGCAGAAGCGACCCCACAGCGCCTCGACCAATGCGCCGCGCACCTGCGCTCCGGCCTGGGCGTCCAGCTCCACGGGGGTAGCGGCGATGGCGGTGAACTCTAGGTGGTGGGTGGTGAGGGTCATACGATCCTCTCGTAGAGGCTGAACCCTCGGCTGCTGCGAGCCAGCCGGTAGGGCAGGACGATATGACGCAAGATACGATCCTTGCCCAAGGTCATGCGCTTACCGCTGTAGATATCGACCTGGTCAAAGGTGAGCTTTGGGCCGCAGTCGTCGAAGATCTGAAGGGTGCCCTCGAAGCTAAAGCTAGATTGATCGGCAGTAAGCATCACCCATCCCGCTGCATCAGCGAGTGCAGCGTCCTCTTGAGATTCCGGCGGGGCGAGCAGTTGCATGAATCCGCCCCGCTTACCGAGGTAAGTGATGTGGTAGAGCAGTTCCGCTAGAAATTCGGGCAACGCCTCGCCCGAGGTGGATTGGAAAGCCAGGCCGAGGGCACCACCAAACGAGACATACTCGCGGTAGGCGATGGTGCTGCCGAATGGCGTGAGCAGCCCCGTGCCGTCATCATCGCTCGGCCCGTTCTTTTTCGGCCGCACGATCCTGGTGAACGTGTTGATCACCGCGACCTGTGCAGGAAGCCTAAGCATCAGGCGCAGATCGCGGATGTCCTTCCAGAGCGGCTTGACCGCAACCTCTCCCCGCGTGCGCAATGCGGCATCCAGCAGTGCCATCTTGATCGCGAAGGGGGTTGGGCAGATCAAGGTCTTGCCCCCCGAGGAGGTTGCGGTGGCCGGTTTGAGCGAGAAGAGCGCTGCGGGAAGATAGTGTGCGACAGTCCACATGTGAGTCGCTCCTACGCCTCAGGCATACGGTACGGCTCGCCCGTCCCGATCAGAGAGCCAAACTTCTCCGCCAGAGCACCAAGCGACCCGAATGCATCAACCGTCACGCCGTTGCCTCCACCGAGATGCCTGCCAATAGTCGCCATCTGATCCGCATAGTCCTCAGTGATCGGACTAACAAGTGGAGCCGGGAGCATTTTCGTGGAGTAAGCCAGCGCCCCTTCCAGGGCCACGAGATGCGGTAGCTGGGCCGAGCGCATTGCACCGTTGAGCTGCACGAACGTGTGCAGTACGCTCTCCAGCAGGGCCGCGCTGCGCCGTGCCCGCTCCTCAGGTGAGATCGCGTAGCGGTGGGTGATGTCGTTGTAGCCGACACGGGCCAGTTCCAGATTGCAGACAATCGCGTACTTGCCGCTGTTCGCCGGGCGGTGGAAGATCGCCTGCTGGAGATTCGCGCCACCGGTGCGCTCCTCATCGCCCTCAGAACCCTTTGGCTTAACCCGCTTCGTCGCATCCTGTGATCGCTGGCTCTCGCCGCGCTCGGGTGCGTACTTGACATGGAAAAAGCTCTGGTTGTGACCCTCGCGGGTTGCATCGGGAATACCGATTGCCCAGCCAAACTCAACCACGCTCTTGCGCGGAATCGAGCGCCCACCCTCAGTGATCAGGATGCCAGCAATATCATCCATCGTGCAGATCCGCAGCAGTTCATCAAGAGTCTGCGCATCGCTCAGCTTCTGTTCCTTCGTTCTAGCCAGAAATGCCTGATCGGCGTTGATCCGATTCGGGTTGAACATCCGACAGCCAGTGCAGAGTGGCAATCCACGCTCGCGAGCCAAGTTGTAGAAATACTCGGACTGGATGTGCTTCAGCATGTCGCCGCTGATCGCATTGACGCTATAGAGTCCACCGTCGGAACCAATCACATCAACCATACGAGTCTGAAGCTGATTGCCCTCGCTGCCTTCATTGTTGAGGTTGTGCATGTCCAGCGTGGCGGTGATCGCGAGTGAGAGTGAGTAGATCGGGGATGGCATGAAATGGTTCTCCTAATACCTAGAAAGGCCCTTCGTCACTGGTGTTGCCCTGCTCGTCCTGCTCGTCCGTTGTGCTGGTGTTCTCGCCAGCCCGCTGCTCGGATGGCTCCTCGGCGCGTACATCGCGGGCATACCCGAAGGCGATCAGCATGTTGGCGACCGTCTGGGCGTCGTAGGCGTCGATCAGTTCTGTCAGTTGGGCGATGTCCTCGGTAGAGATCGGGATGCGCTTGCGGTAGCCCTTGCCTTTGGCGCGCTCCATGACTCGCGCATTCTCCTTGCTGTAATCGGTAAGAAACTCGCTCAGGGCGCGGAGGAACTCACGGCTATCACGTGCATGGCGCTGTAGCTCATCGGCCAGACCATAGCGCACGTCATAGGTGTTGTCGTTGCGCTCGGTCTTGTAGAACTGCTGCTGCACGGTGGCCTGGCGGATCGCGCTGGCGATGTTTTTGAAGCCAGGGTTCTCGATAATCGGCGTGAGTTTCTTGGGGCGGGCGGACTCATTGGCCATGATGATTACCTTCAGATGGTCGAGCGTCAGGCGGCGCACGCGCTGCCGTTTGCTCAGCTTGCGGATAACGTAGCCGGCATAGCCGGTGGTAAAGGCAAAGAAGGCGCGTAGCGCCGGGTCGCGGCTGGTCAGGAAGTCACGGTAGTCGCGCAGCAGCCGTTCCTCCTCGCTCTTCGACTCGTCGAGTGCGCCGATGATTCGCTGGTGATCTTCAACCGATTGCGTAATCTGCTGGGCCTCATCTGACTTCTTGGGCCACTCAACCCAGTCAGGCAAGCCGATCATCGAGACGTTCATCACCGCCACGGCGCTGCCGAGATCTTTGTAGGAGGCGACCGTAAAGCCTTCCACATAGTCCGACGGGCGGCGACGGCGGCCAGTGCTGCGCTGCGCTCCTTCCCAGTCGGCCAGCATCAGAGCGGTATAGCGCAGCGACACCATGATGTCCATCTTGATCGCGCTGCTGGCCCAGAACTCTTTCTGGAAGGTGGTGAACGCCTTTTTATGCCACTCCAGCTCGATCCCGCCAGCGGCGGGCACCAGCACGTAGGTCTTGCGATCCTTGCGGCCCTGCACCGTGCGTGGCAGCGCGCCGCGAAACAGCCCGCCGTACTTGAAGTATTCCAGCAGCCAGAAGTTCTCCTGTCCGCCGATAGTCAGCGCGTCGGCCTTGGCCCGATTGGCGCCCTTGCCTTGCTCAGGGTTGACCACCTGAGTAGCCGAGAGTAGCGGGTTCTTTTCCAGGCTGTGCTGTTTGGACATCTGCTCCCATGCTTCCATCGCCTGCTCGACCGCGCCCGGCTGGCCGCTGGCCATCGTCCAGATGATCGCTACCAGCTCAGGATAGACCGGCTTGCACGCAGCCCAGCGCTCAACCGCTTTGTTATAGGCGTTGATCGCACTCATCTGGTTGATTATCGCGGCGGCGGGCCAGTAGTCGTGTGGAGCCTGCTGCTCTAGCGCATTGCGCTCATCCTGTGGCAGATTGCGTAGATTGATACCGTCCTTGCGCATGGCCTTGAGCCGGTCATAGTAGGCGGTGTTGTGCTTCCGCTCATCCTCGTAGTCCAGCACAGCCACACCGTCGGGGGCTGACCCATTCTTAGCGGTGAGAATCCATTTGAGATCGGGCTGCTGGTAATGATCATGTCGCACCTGCTCGGGGTGAATCGCAACCGGCGCACTCACCGTCACACCCTGGCCGAGATTGGCGACGCGGATGTCAACCGCGTCACCAGTGAGATCTCTCCCGAGCTGTGCGAGCCATGCGGCCAGCCCGTGCCCGGCCAGCAGCGCCGCCATTGGCGTTGTCGTGACCGGGATGTAGAGTGTCGTGGTCAATTAGCATATCCTTTCTCGTCTGATGTATCAGACAGCAGCACCAGTTGACCCTCAAAAGCCGCTGTGCTATCCTTGGCATGAGGCCGCCGCACCCGCTTCGTCTTAACTTGCTCGACCTGGTGGAGGATCGCCTTGAGAACCGTGATGGATGCACTATCGAGCGTAATTTGAACCCCTGACTTGTGAGTTATCGTTATTTTCATCCCTAAGTAAAATACGGTATAATATAGCCGATGTTCAACATAGGGGAAGTATAATACTTTAGCCATCAGGTGTCAAGACCTGCTATGGTTTTCTGAACCTAACCTCACTCGACTTGTCATAAAGTACTGAAAGTAAGTAAAACTGGCGGTGTAATAGCCGTAGGCTGTAGCACAATCGACTCGCTCTAGAGTACTTTGCTAGGCTACAAAACCTCTTGCGAACCCTGATCCGCCATGCGCAGGATACGCACGAGGAACAGGTAGAGCAGCACATCGGCGTTGCGGCCCACGCTGATCACATCCTCACTTAGTCCCTCCTCCTGCTTAAAGCCCGCCCATGCGACCCGCGCCCCCGAGGCGCGCAGCGCCTGATCCTCGAAGAGTCCAACGGCGCGCATGGCCTCGTAGAAGGCCGCCTTCGCCCCCTCGGCAGGCGTGAATGTGCCGTGGTCGGTGCGCAGGTGTGCGCTGTGATGGCAGATGATCGCGCTCATGATCGCCGTATGTAGCGAGTCGTTGCCTTCGGACACAGCGGCGATTAGATCGCGCCCGGCGCGTGCACTCTCTGCAGCGTGGTGTGGTCGCGCCGGACGAATCTCCCCTTGCGCCTTTCGCTCACGTGCGTCCTGCGAGTCAAAGTCAGTGTGGGCGGCCATATAGCCTGGATTGAATGCAAGCTCGGGCTGCTGTCGAAGCTTCGCCACTCGCGCCTGCCAGGTATGCGCCCAGGATTGCCAGGTATGATCTAGCTTGCCCAGATCGTGGACAGCGAACATTAGGCGGATGGCCCGGTCGAGCGCACCATCGCTCAAGCCACATCTTTGCTCCAGACGTTGCCGCGCCGCCGCCGTGCGGTCTCGTTGGTGTCGCAGGTAGAACTGGTAGAGGCCGTTGATATGCTCGGCGTAGCTCTCGTGCTGGATCGGGCCGTAGTCCTCGCGGCCCCCTTTCGTTGCGGACTTCGGCGACTCGGTTGCTGGCGCATCGCCTGGCAGCAGCAGCAGGCCAAGCTCAGGGCTATACTGCACCAGGGCTGGGTTTAGCACGATCACCGATCCGGCGCTGTAGAAATCAGACTTATGGTGGCTTCGCTCTTTTGGATCGGTGGTCGGGCGGAGCGTATGCTTCCAACTCGTCGCAATCTTCCGCCGCTGCTCCGCATCCTCCACACCTTCGGTGGTCTCTTCAGTCTTGGCAATCTTGGCGATCCAGTCGATATCCTGATCCCACGCATACTGCCAGACTGCATCGTACCAGCGCGCAAGCTGGCCGGGGCGCAGCCCGATCCCCTCATAGCGGTAGGGGTTTGGCAGTGTGACATCGGTCGGGTTGGGGTGAATGATCACTGTGCGCGAATCAATGTCCCGGATCAACTCGTGGGCTAGGTTGCGCTGCTGAGTGCGCAGCGCCTGCTCAATGGACTCGCTAAGCGCATGGCGACGCTCTTGGAGTGTCGCGAGCAACTGCTCATCGTAGGTCGTATGCGCCGCATCAACCAGCGCAAGCTCGTCGTGGTAACGTAGCACACGCCCCTCGGGCGGTAGCTGTGTCAGCAGCGCCGCGCGGGTACGCTCGCAGATTGGGCTCTGGCCCTTCTTATCAATGTAGGGCGCATAGGAAATCTCGCCCTTGTCGTTCAGCGGCAACTCGTAGACAAACACGTCGCCCGACTCATTCGCGAAGCGGGCGCAGCGCCCTGCGCGCTGGATGATCGCCGCCGCCGGAGCAAGCTCGGTATGGATGGCATCACAGGTGATATTCAGTCCAACCTCAACCACCTGGGTGGCGACGAGTATCATCGGCGAGTCGGCAGTAGCTGCGCGGCCCTCGCCAAACTCTTGGCGGATGCGATCCTCCTTTGTATCGCGGTCAGATGTGTAGAAGCGGCTATGCAGCAGATCAACCGTCACGTTCGCCATACGTGGGTCGCGCTGAAGATCACCGGCAAGCGCCTGCGCACGATCAACCGTGTTGCAGATCGCGATTACCCGACGGTGACGATGAGCAAGCAGATCGCTGATCACGTTGTCGGCAGTGAGCGGCTCAGGACAGAAGCGATAGCTACGGTACTTCCCGGCCTGTGAGGGTAACACGTTGATTTCATTGGCGGTGAGTGTGACTGGCTCGGCGTCGAGCAACGTAGCGAGCCGGGCGATCATCGTGCTGGAGAAGGTTGCCGTCATTAGTACAAACGGGGCGACACCTCGTAGCATTTGGAGGATCTGGAGTGTCGTGGAAAGCGCGCCGCCCCCCGACTCATCCACCGGGAAGAGGTGGAACTCATCAAAGACCAGGTAGCTGCCGATCACTGCACCAGCGTTGATATTCGCCTGGCGATTCCCCAGGCTATAAGGAATCGTTAGAAAGCTGCTCAACGCCTGGTCAATCGTAGTGAATACAAGATCGGCATCAAAGCGACGATCCTCAGGGCGCGCGCCAGTCTGGATCGCTACGATCGGATCGTAGGCTAGCTGGAACTCCTCCGCGATAGTTTGGCGGGTTGTCGCCACAAACTGATTGGCAAGAACGCGCATAGGAACCATATAGAGGCACTGACGAGGAAATGTATCCGACTGACCTAGCGCCCAGCGTTCGAGGAAAGGCCAGAGGGCTGCCAACGTTTTACCGCTTCCTGTCGGCACTTGGAGGATAACGCTGCGCCCATTGCGGAGATGGCGAGCCACCTTTTTCTGATAGGCATATAGCTCCATCAAGGCTTTCTCCTCAGCATGTTCAGGGCCGCATCATCGTAATCTGCTTCGCTCACCGAGGGTAGAGTTGGGTTCAATAATCCATATCGTTGGAACTGCTGCAAGACTTCCTTCTTGACCTGATCGCGCAGTTCCTGCGGCTCCAGCACCTCGCAGTCTGCACCCCAGCCACGCACCCATGGCAGCATCTCCTTCGGCTCGTCGATCTCTGCAGTCCAGAGCAGCCCGCCATCGAGGTCAGGATCGGTTCGCTGCGAGGGGTGCCAGATCGTCTCGCCCACCCGCCGCACCACCTGAGCGCCGCTAAAGCGCAGCCGCACCGTGGTGGGTTGGTCGCCATCATCGAACCAGATTCCCCAGGCTCCAGCAAGTAGAGCGCTTGCGTCGAAGTCTGGCGGCACACTAAAAGGCTCGTCTGTCACCTCGACCCGCTCGATGCGTTCTATCTTGCGCGTGCGGATGACGTTCGGTGGCTCAGCCAGCCCAATCACATAGGTGCTATAGCCTATTGCCGACGGCTCCAGAAAATAGGGCGCAAACGTGTGCTGGAACGCCTTACGCGCCTTAAGCGGGCGATACCAGATCCGCACCTTCACGCCCTCGGCCCATGCCTCAGTCAGCTTCTCCAGTGTGCGCTGATAGTCGCTGGCCTCTTTGGGCAGCCGGGCATGGAGTGCGGTCGTTGTGCCGCCGATATGCAGGCCCAGGGCCGGCATCACCGCCTGGAGCGAGACACCAAGCTTCTCCAGGGTTGTCACGGTATGCGCGTTGGGCTTGTCGCTATAGCGCGCCAACAGCCGACAGGCCAGGAAGGTGGACAGCGCCTCGTGCAGTTTCAAGTGGATCTTGCTGATGTAGGCGGTGCGCTCGATAAAGATCAGGTCATCCTCGGTTGTACGTATCGGGATTCCCTCTTCGATCATATCCTGGATGAGACGACCAATGGTTGAGCGATGCACCTCACAGCGACGGGCGATTTCGGCTTGAGAGAGCGGCACACGGCTATTCAGTAGCAAACGCTCAACTTGGCCGATGCGGTTGGATTTGGCAAATGCGCGGGTCATCATGATCCTCCTTGCCCTTGAGCATAGCATACGTCGCTTCAAAAAATGGCAACAACATAGCGGCGAATCTGTAAATAATCTCCTATCGGTGTTGCGGGCTATTGCCACCAGCGGAGAGAGAGGCGCATCCGCCCCTCTTCATTCTCCTCAATCAACACTCCTTGATCATCAAGCTCAGCCAGGTCGCGCATGACGGTGGATCGCGGCACACCCAGTCGCCGTGCCAGCTCTGCCTGCGAGAGATCTGCCTCACCCAAAAGCTCTGAGTATTGTTCTAGCCGTTCCTGCTTTCCTTTCTTGCTGCCAAACATCGCTGCACCTCTATATCTCTCAGCTTCCGCTGAGACCACAGTGCGGCAGGGTTGTTGCATGTACGGCAACACGGTGAAGGAATGCTTTAACTGTACCTGTCAGTGCTCTGCCATACATCCCCGATGCGCACATCGGTGCTGCGCGACGCGATCACGATATTGCCGAACTGCGGCTGGTAGACGGTGAGCCACGCGACATCGCGGTAAGCACGGGCCAGTCCGGCTAGCAGCCAACCCGGCAGTTTGTCATCGAGGACCACGCCACGATCACGGGCGACATGCGGTGCCGGGTGGTTCTGGCTGTCTTCCAGATCGAAGTAGCTCTGTGGGATATGCGTGCGCATGCGAGTGTGATCCGGATGGGCGCTACACGCTCAGTCCAGCCGGATCGGGTCAGGTGCGGTGACGAGCAGGGTTGTTGGCGGAGGGGGGACCAGCCGTGGCGCGGGGTTGAAGATCTGCGGTATGGGTCGGGTCAATGCAGCCAGCGCGTTTAGGAGTCAGATCGAGCTGCGCCCGTAGATTGCCATTGGCTCCTCAGCCAGCAGATTGTTGAGCAAGATCGGCATCTCGGGCGATACCCAGCGCTTCTCGCCAACGTGGGTGGGCAGCGGCGGGACCGCCTGCTCCAGATGAATAACCAGCTTGACTAGGGTTAGTGAGCGGTGGATCTGGTTGTCATACCGTCATTCCGTTCATCCCCTTTCCTGAATCTGATTCAGAAGCGCCCTTTGCTCCGCTGCCCTCCACATAGATTGGCATGCCAGAGAATGCGTCTGCAATTGCAAAAGTAACCTCATCCCTCCCCTCGCCGATATAATTTTTGCCGAAAAATTCTTCGCACGGTGAGAGCAATTCTCAGACACTCGTTATTGATTCCGCCCGCGTGGGCACGGAAGAACAACCGACCTCCTGCTCGCGTCCCCGCAACAGTCAGGTGCCTCCTTACGTCGTAGCGTGCAGAACGAACGATACAGCGTCCCGACTTACATACGGAGGACAAAGATAATGACCACCACGCTTCAACGCTCGCG
>CAIXLU010000622.1 GCA_903920315.1 uncultured Oscillochloris sp. | reverse complement strand
TTAGAACGCGCGTGATGTACGACCGCAACCTGGGCGTCCGCACGGCTCCACCGCCTCGCACGCAGGCCAAGACGCCGCCCCCACACGATCACCAGGCTGAACTCTACGAGCAAGCCCACACCCACCTCAACGCTGGGCGTATGATACAGGCTGCAGCCACCCTGCGCGAGCTTCAGCAGATCAACCCGTTCTACCGCGATAGTGCCTCGTTGCTGGCCCAGGCTGAGGATGCCCTGCGCCGTCGTTTCAGCGATTCTTCTCCTTACCAGCACACACCTACCCGCAACTGGTATTCGCTGCTGATTGACAGACTCAGTAGCCTGCTGATCGCCGGAGCCAGCGCGGCAACCTGGTGGCGGCGGTAACTCGCAACCCCTGCCTTGGTTAGTGCTGCCGCACCTGTCAACACTGCCATTCACCCCCCGTTGCCTAACATCACCATCGCCCTCCCAACGCCGACGCCTGTGGCTGCCGTGCCCTTGACCACGCCCGAAATAGGGGCCGAAGAAGGTACGTTGGTCTATGACGAGGAGTTTCACGCTGCCGACAGGCCGACAACCCTGAGCGACGATACGCTGGTTCATACTGAAGCGCCCTGCGATGGAACTCATATTCACGATAGTGGCGGGTCGCGGCGCACGGCGCAGCAGCGGTAACGCCGCCTGGGTCATGGCGACCGCCGCAATTGTGTTCACTTCCAGTTGCCGCCGCAGATCCGCGATAGGGACGATCTCCAGTGGCCCCGGTACAGCGATCCCGGCATTGTTCACCAGTACCCGTAGACCACGTCCCCGGGTCTATTCCTCAATAATCTGGAGTGCTGCGGGAATCTGGCTCGTATTGGTTACGTCGAGAGTCAGGGGTTTGATCCGCTCCCCACCCATCGCACGCAGCGCATCACCAGCCTCGCGTGATCGTACCCCGGCGAACACATCATATCCCAACCGCGCCAAATCCAGCGCACAAGCCCGCCCGATCCCCGTCGAGGCTCCCGTGATCAGAATCGCACCCGAGACCTTGCCCATCGCGAACACTCCTTCGCTATGATTACATCCCGCCGATGATCACATGTTACAGTAAATCCACTCCGCTCGCTCCATATTCCGCGTTTGACAAGGTTCGCAAATACTTTACCGTTCAGGGCGAAATCTGGCATCCTGATGCGTTCGACCTGAAACCTGAAACCTCACATCTGAAACCTTGTCTTTGCCGACTCGGACGAATCCGGCGTCGGTGTAGGCCGACGCCCGGCGGAACGCCCCGCAGGCGCAACTTTAGTCGCCAGCCGGCGGGGCATATCATCGCTGCCTGTGCTATGATTGCCCGACACGAATCCTACCTACGGTTCCCCAGTATGGTTCAATCCAGCTTTACAGTTTGGGATGCGCGTAGTGCAGGCTGGAAGTACTACGGTCACGCTGACACCTGACACCTGAAACCTTGTTAAGCGATGAGTACCGAGCAAACCCTGATTCTCATTGTTGGAGCGGCTGACACCGGGCGTGCGCCGATGGCTACCGCCCTGCTGCGTCGGCTGTTGCACCAGCGTGGGATTAACTGGATCGTCGCCTCGGCTGGTGTTGTCGGCCACGATGAGGATCCGGCTGAAGTCGAGGCCCGCGACGCGATTGCCATTCTCAACCTCGATATTAGCCAGCACCAGGCCCGCTCCCTCAGCGACACGATGGTCGAGACGGCGCAGGTCCTTCTGGCTATCAACAGCGGGGTGGCCCGCGTTCTCAAGGATCGTTACCCCCAAGCCTCCATCATTGGCCTGGGTGCGCTCGCCGGTCGTCAGCGCGATATTCCAGATCCCTTCCGCATGCAGGTGGGAGCCTGGGTCAGTTACGCCCGCGAAATCGAGTCGCTGCTGAGCGCCGGACTCGACCGGCTGATTGAGATGGTGAGCGGTTCGCCTGTGACCCCTGCCGAAACACTGTCCCCTCCCCCGCCCGCAGCGCTGCCCCTACTGCCAGAGCCGCCCGAGGCCGAGTTACGACGAGCGGCTATCGAACGCTGCCAGCGGTTGCTCACCCTTGCCGCCGAGATGCCGGGTGTGGTGGACTGGCCCGGTGCCTGCCGCCAGATCGAGGCTGATCTGCCAATGATGAGTGCGCCCCTCAGCCCGCAGGATCTGTCGCGTCCCTACGCCGCTATCGTCCAGGCCATGCTCGGCCTGACCCCACAATCACCCTCGCCCGACCAGTCGTCCCGTCTGTGCGCCGCCCTCGCCGCCCTGCGCACGACAATCACTCCCGACGCCCTCACCACCATCAGCACTAGCCTCGCTGCCTACCCGACGCTGTAAGCTCGTTGTACTGCCCTGACTCTACACGATAACCTCGTT
>CAIXLU010000621.1 GCA_903920315.1 uncultured Oscillochloris sp. | reverse complement strand
GTACATCTTGAGCAAGGACGTGGGTATCCCCGCGAACTTCACCAGCGTCGGGAACTACACCAAGTCGCGCATGAATATGGGCAAGTACGCCGAGTGGGGCGGCCCGAAGGTCAAGGGTGATAAGGCCGACATCGAGCGCGTTTCCCGCCACGTCCTTGGCGATGCATGTACGCCCGGTAACGCCCGCGAAGTGACCTTCGAGGGTCTGCTGCCGGTGGTCGAACACTGTATGACGGGTTTGTATTAGGTGAGGATGGGGGCGAAGAGATGAGGGATGAGGGATAGCCCGTGTAGAGACACAACATTTTGGGGAACGGATTTTTTAATCGTCCCATCGTGAGTACCATGTCACCCTGAGCGAAGCGAAGGGTCTTGCAGGAAGCCAGGAAAGATGCTTCGCTTCGCTCAGCATGACAGGTACCGGGATGCTAAGAGTTTCCACGTCCCTTGCGTCTCTACACCCCTTGTCCCTACGTAGGTGCGATCCTCATCTTTACAGGTGCGATCCTCATCTTTGCAGGTGCGATCCTCATCTTTACAGGTGCGATCCTCATCTTTGCAGGTGCGATCCTCATCTTTGCAGGTGCGATCCTCATCTTTGCAGGTGCGATCCTCATCTTTGCAGGTGCGATCCTCACCTTTGCAGGGTGCGATCCTCATCTTTACAGGTGCGATCCTCATCTTTACAGGTGCGATCCTCATCTTTACAGGTGCGAATCTTTCCAACAGGCCACGCTACGTTGCTCCGCACGGGCTGATGTGTCCTGACGCAGGCGTTCATCTGGACATTTTTACACCAACGACAATGGAGTTTGCGCATGTTTGAGTCAATTGACCAGGTGATCGACCAACTCCGGGAGCAGCAGTATATCTGTGACCGCCGTCTGGCAACGGTTATCTTCCTGGCGCTGAAAATGCAGAAGCCCGTGTTGATTGAAGGCCCGGCAGGGGTTGGGAAGACGGAACTGGCGAAGGTAGTCGCGCTGGCGCTCAACCGCCAGATGATTCGTCTCCAGTGCTACGAGGGTCTGGATGAGGCGCGGGCGCTCTATGAGTGGGAGTACAGCAAGCAACTGCTCTATACGCAGATCTTGCGCGAGAAGATTGGGCGCACCCTTGAGCATGTCACTGACTTGCGCGAAGCGGTGGCGCAGATCCGCCACCACGAGGATGCCTTTTTCTCGGAACATTTCATCGTGCGCCGTCCCATCCTCCAGGCGCTCTTGGCCCCTGAGCCGGTGGTGCTGCTGATTGATGAGATTGATCGCGCTGAGGAACAGTTTGAGGCATTCTTGCTAGAAGTGCTGAGCGATTTCCAGGTCAGTATCCCCGAACTGGGCACGATTAAGGCCACCGCGCCCCCGGCAGTGGTTATCACCAGTAACAATACCCGTGAGTTGAGCGATGCGCTCAAGCGGCGCTGCCTGCATCTCACGATTGGCTATCCCGGTGAGGCCCGTGAACTGGAGATTGTGCGGCTGAAGGTGCCAGAAATTAGCGAAACCCTGGCTCAGCAGGTGGTTGAGGTTATTCGACGCGTGCGGGCGCTCGATCTGCGCAAGGCTCCCAGTATCAGCGAGACCCTCGATTGGGCGCGGGCGCTCATTCTGCTCAATGCCGAGAGCCTCACGCCGGAACTGGTTGAAGAGACGCTGCAACTCATTTTGAAGTATGACCGCGATGTGCAGAAGGTCACGCGTGAGTTGCCGAAGCTGTTGGGCGGAAGCGGGGCGGATTCGCAGCATCACCACGATCACGATCACCATCATCACCATGATGCAGGGATGCAGGCAGCGCTGGAACGGCAGCGCGAGCATACTGCCGATTATTTTTCTTCGTATCGGGGTAATACGCGGAGTTAGGGATTTTGGATTGGGGATTTTGGATTTTGGATTGCACTAATCCCCAATCCAAAATCCAAAATCCCCAATCCAAAATCCGCACACGGAGCCTTATGGACGCTGTCGTCAACCGCTTTATCCATGTACTCAAGCTCAATGGGCTGCGTATTTCGCCTGCCGAGACGATTGATGCGCTGCGCGGGCTAACCCTCACCGCCCTCGCTGAGCGTGAGTTGGTGCGCGAGATCTTGGCGTGTACGCTGATCAAAGATGCGCGGGATCTGCCGGTGTTCGAGCATCTGTTTGAGGTCTTCTTTCAGTTGCCTGATGTGCCGCACGACCATCACCACCATCATGACCACGACCATGATCACGATGAGCCGGGTGATCCGACCCGTATTGCGTTGCAGCCTGACGAGCCGGGGATTAACCAGAACGAGCATACCCACGATGAGCCGTCCGATGTGCGAGATTACTTCGACCCAGAGAAGATGGTTTCGATGTTTAATCTGCACCGTGAGCCGAACCGGCTTAGTCTGTCGTCGCTCAGCCAGCATCTCATTCTGAACCGCAACAAGGGGTTGCTCGATCTGGTGATGAAGCGTCTGACCCATCATCTGCGCACGCGCCGGGTGAAGAATATCTCTCAGCCAGGCGAGTTGAACTTCGGCGCGGCCCTTGAGGAGCTTGAGCTTGACCTGATTGCGGGAGCTGCCGCCGCACTTCAGGATGATCTGGCAGCAATGGATGTGGATGAGGCGTTGTTGGAGCGTTTGGCGCAGCAGATTGATGGTGTGATCGCCAATCTGCCGGAGTTGTTGAAGGGCTATATCGAGCGTGAGTTGGCGCTCCGTGCGAATGAGGCCCAAGCCCACGAACTAGAGCATCTGGAGTCGGCCTATAACTATCGCTTTAATGAACACGAGCGCCGCCAGATGGACGAATTGGTGCGCCGTATCGGGCGGCAGATGCGTGGTGCCCGTTCCACCCGCCGCACGGTTAGCTCCTCGGGGCGGATCAATCTTTCGCGGACGCTGCGGGGCAACCTGAAGTACGACGGCGTGCCCTTTCACCCGATCCTCGCGAACCGCCGCGATGAGCGCCCGCGCCTCGTGCTGATCTGCGATGTGAGTCTTTCCGTGCGCAACACGGCCCGCTTTATGCTCCATCTGGTCTACAGCCTCCAAGCCCTGTTCAGTAAGGTGCGCAGCTTCGTCTTTGTTAGCGATTTGACCGAGATCACCGCTGAAATCGAGCGTTCCAGTCTTGATGAGGCGATTGGCCGAGTCTTTGGTGGCGAATTGCTGGACACCGATGAGAACAGCAACTACGGACGGGCGCTGGAGATCTTTCATGAGCGTTATCTCGCTGCTGTGACAAGCCGCACAACGCTGATTATCCTGGGTGACGGGCGCGGCAATCAGCGCCAGCCCAACGCCTGGATACTTGAGGAGTTGCGCCGACGCTGTAAACAGTTAATTTGGCTGACTCCCGAAGGACGGCCAAGCTGGCAACTTGGTGGTTCGGATATGCCAACCTACGCGCCTATTTGTCATCGGGTCGAAGTGGTGCGCAACCTCGACCAACTGGGCCGTGTTGCGGAGGATCTGGCCCGCACCTCGTTCGTTGGGTGGAGATAGCTATGGTGCCGTTGGTTTTATCGCCCCATCGTCACGCCGCACTGGCAACTGCCCTCGCTGCGTTGATGCCTGCTACGGCCAGCAATGAGCATTTCACGCTCTACGCCCTCGCTCCGGCTGAACATGCCACCATTGCGCTACCAGAAGTGGTGGTCGTGCATCATTTCAGCGCTACGCAGATTGACAACAATCTGGGCTACTACGTGGCAGAGGAACTGTTGCCGTTGCTGCGCACGGCGTGGGGCGCGTTACCGCCCGTATCGCAGGCCACAGACCCGTTGGCCTACACGGAGCAGGCAATTTTTGAGCATTGTGTAGGCGCGATTGTGCGCTCGATGGACGGCAACGAGCGCCGGGCGTGGCATCGCTTTTACGCCAACTCACTAACAGCGCTCGAACAGGCGATGCAGGAACCCACAGCGGTTCTTGATTTTATTGAGCCCTTCGCCGCGATCTATCGCCACCTGATGACGCTCGTGCGAGGGCACACCTTACTTGACGCGGGAACGTGCTTTGGCTTCATGCCGCTGCTACTGGCGCGGCACGCGGAACAGGGACTAGAACGCATCGTCGGTTGCGACCTCGACAGTGCGCTGGTGAGCTTCGCCACTGACTACGCGGCCCAGCAACAGCAGGCACAGGTACGCTTTGTGCAAGCCGATCTCCTGGCTGACACGTTCACCCGCGTTGGTCGTTTTGCGACCGTCACGGCAATTCATGTGTTGGAACATCTGGATGGGCCACAGACAAACATTGCGCTGGCGAATCTCTGGGATGTCACTGAGCAGCGCCTGATTATCGCTGTACCGCTGGAAGAGCGCCCCGATCCTCGCTTTGGGCATCACCACGTTTTTAATGAAGAGCGACTGTTGGGCCTGGGGCACGAGTTGGGCGGGCGTTGTCAGTACCTTGAACTGCACGGCGGCTGGCTGATCGTTGATAGGGGAATGTGATGAGCTACGAGCTTTTCCGCCAGGGGTTGGATGCGCCGATCTGTTTGACGTGGGAACTGACCTACGCCTGCAATCTGCGCTGCGTTCACTGCCTATCGGCCTCGGGCGAACGCCGCGCCGACGAACTTAGCACCGCCGAGGCGCGGGCGCTGATTGATACGTGGGCGGAGATGAAGGTCTTTTACCTCAATATCGGTGGTGGCGAGCCGATGACACGCCCGGATTTCTTTGAGCTTATGGATTACAGTCTTGCGCGTGGCATCGGGGTGCGCTTCAGCACCAATGGCACCCTGATTGACGAAGCGGCGGCTGCATGGATCGCCTCCCGCGAGTATCTGGATGTGCAGATCAGCCTTGATGGAGCCACAGCGGCAACAAATGACCCCGTGCGCGGTACTGGCTCGTACCAGCGCGCCCAACGGGCGATGGAATTACTGGCGGCGCACGGGATGAATTTCAAAATCAACACCGTGGCGACGCGCCAAAACATCAGTGAGCTTGACCAACTGGAGGCGATGGCCCAGCACTACGGGGCAGCGCTGCGTGTGACGCGGCTGCGTCCCGCCGGTCGCGGCATTGCGATGTGGCAGACGCTGCGTCCGACCCACGCACAGAACCGCGTCCTCTACGATTGGCTGCTGACGCACCCTCAGGTGATGACAGGTGACTCGTTCTTTCACCTTTCGGCCTACGGGCAGGCGGTGGAAGGGCTGAATATGTGCGGGGCGGGGCGCATTGTCTGCTGCATAGACCCGGTTGGCGAGGTGTACGCATGTCCGTTTG
>CAIXLU010000620.1 GCA_903920315.1 uncultured Oscillochloris sp. | reverse complement strand
GGCCAGATAGCGACTGAGGTCTCTGAAGGGCCATGTGAGATCATTCGGCTTGACCCGACTGAACGCACTGATGGCGTTCGAGGGAAAGCGCGAGATTTCATCAGTACCCATCCGCACGATATACTGGATCAGCGGCACGAGCTGCGCGACCGGGTTTGATCCGGCGGGCGGACGGATCACTGCTATCGCCTGGCGGCGCAGATCCTCGGCTTTGGTACGGATCTCGATAGGGCCATCCCCGCGAAGGGCGGACTTACAGGCCAGACGCTGGCCCGCATTCAACTGGCTCTCAGAGAACCACGCCTCCTCAAACGGGTTAACCGGGCTGAGGTTCTCGATTCCGGACAGCACCTGGCACTGGCATGTCTGACAAAATCCGGCCCCGTTGCAGATAAAGCCGACGTGGGCACCGTTACGACGGGCCACATCTATGAGCCGTTCGCCAACCTTCGCTTCCATCGTGACGCCATTAACAACTACCGTAGGCATCGAGAGACTCCTTTTTTGTGTAGCGAAGTCCTTATGCACCGTTGTTATTGTAGCACACTGCCTAATTTTGCTCCTCATCCCCTGTTGCGCCGAAGAGTCGCAGCCACTCCTCAATCTCGGCATGGCTCAGCGACCGCTCGTTCCGCTTCTCGTGTGATGACGCGCTCGGCTTCGGGGCATCGAGAGCCTCCAGGCGGCGGGCGAACTCCTGTGAACTGACCACCGGCACCCCGTGGTCGCGGGCCACCCCCATCACCGCGTTATCCGAACTCACCACCTGCCACTCATCGCGCCGCCGCACCATACGGATGCGCCGGATCAGCTCGCTATCGGCGTCGGATGGCGACTTGGCAAAGCGTGCCTCCACCCCGTAGCCGTTCAGATTGTCTGGGTGCCCGTAGACCCCACCATCAAAAATGACGATCACCTTGCGACCGCGCTTTTTGGTCGCATAGCGGCGCAGCAGCATCACCAACTGCGCCTCGTCGTCGGGATCGGACAGGCTTATCGTGTGCATCTGCCCAATCAGATTGTGTCCATCTATCAGAATCGGCATGGTGCCAGGTTTCAGGTGTGAGGTTTCAGGTTTCAGATGTCTTAGGCGGCACTCTCCGGCTAAAGCCTTGACTCCAGACGATAACTCCATGAAGATTGCTTTATTGCGGCGATTGCCAGGGCGCATCGCTCAACGGTTTCATGGCGAGCGTCAGCGAATCATTGTAGCCGAGGCCATGGGCCGCGTCAATCATGTCCAAGGACGATTACCATGTATGGGCCGGTTTGTTTATTCTTCGTCGTTCATAAGAATTATGATCAGCCTTTCCTGATGAGGAACCCGCCGTGATGACACCCGACGCCACACCCTGGCGCGCCCTGGCGGAGCGTGTGCAGGCACCCGCTGCTAGTGCCGCCCCGCGTGGGATTTACCGGGGGCTTGCTCGGCGTATCGCCACCCGCCCGGTGGCCGATACCAGTTCGGTCAATCTCTGGGAGCGATTGGCTCACCGGGTTGATTTTGCCCAGTACCGGCCAGAGCGGATAACCAGCGTGGCCGAAGAGACGGTGAGCGAGGGAGGACAGAGTCTTACGGTGCTGCGCAGTCCCGGTGGCACGTACCTGCGTCTCACGGCGGCTGAACGCGAACTCTGGCTGGCGATGGACGGCACCCAGAGCGTGGCCCAGTTGGCTACCACGGGATTCCTGCGATTCAAACAGCTCTTGCCTGTGGCGGATCTGGTGCAAAACCTGCACAGCTATGGCTTTCTGGCCGATGCTCCGGTGGGCATTTACCGGAGCCTGCGCAGCCACGAGGAATCACGCAGCGTTGAGGGCAAGGGTGAGCAGTTGCTAGGCATCCTGCGCGAGCGTACCTTCGACATCAACGGCATTGACGGGTTTGTCGGGGCGATCTACCGCCTCGGTGGACGATTGCTCTTCACATGGCCCTTCGCTGTCATCCACGGCCTGGTCACCGTTGCGGGACTGACATGTTTTGTCCTGAAAGCGGGTCAGGGCGCGGACTACCAAGTGCTGAGCGCGGATAACATACTCCTGAGTCTGCTGGCCCTGTGGGCGGCTGTGCTGGTCTCTTTTGTCCTCCACGAGCTATCGCACGCCCTGGCGGTAAAGCACGCCGGGCGACGAGTGCTGCGCGGCGGCGTGATGATCTATTACGGTATGCCCGCCGCCTTCGTTGACACCAGCGACATCTGGCTGGCGGGCCAGCGCGCCCGCGTCCTCGTCTCCCTGGCTGGCCCGCTCTGCGACCTGCTGGTGGGCTCGGTCGCTGCCATTTCTGCCTCCATGCTCCCTGGCGGGCTGCTCGCCGCTGCCGCCTACAAGTTGGCTGTGGCCTGCTATCTGGCGGCCCTGTTCAACTTCAACCCGCTGCTTGAGTTGGACGGCTACTTTATTCTGGTTGACCTGCTGCGCCTGCCGAATCTGCGTCGGCGCGCCCTCGCCTTCATCAGCGGGCCGCTCTGGCAGAAGCTGCGCAGCCGCGCCCATTTCAGCGGCGAGGAGCGATTTTTTGGCATCTACGGTATGCTCGCGGCAGCCTATACCGTCCTGGCTATCGTGCTGACTATCGTTTTCTGGCAGCGACAACTGGTTGGTGTGATTGTGCAGTTGTGGGAGAGTAGTCTGCCTGGGAAGATCCTGGCGCTGGTGATCGTCTTTGCCATGATCGTACCGCTCTGCCTTGGGCTGATTGTCGCCGCATGGGGTCTTGTGCGCGCCGCTGCTGCCTGGGTCGCCCGGCGCGGCTACGGGCGCAGCCCGCTCATCGCCGCTGCCGCATTCTCGGCCCTGGCGCTGGCGCTGGCCGGGCTGCCTCTGCGCTACGGTATCCATGCTGCTATGATTGCACCGCTGCTCTGGCTGGCCGCCCTTGCGGCGCAGCTCGCCCTCCAGAGCGACTACCGGGGAGCGCGGGTGAGTCAGGCGCTCAACAGCTTCCTCGCCGTCACCATGATCGAACTGGTGGCCCTGGGCGGCTACCTGTTGCTGCCAGGATTCTCTGCCCTATGGGCAGGGATGCGGATCGCCGGATTCCTGCTGCTGATGTTCGCCGGATTCATCGCCCTGCTTGACATCAATCTGCACCAGTCGCAACCGGGCGAACTGGCGGCCAGCGCCCTGATGCTAGGAATGGCCTTTCTGGCCGGCGGGCTGACGATTGGGGTGATCCACGCGGCCCAGCCGGGGTTGAGCTTTGCCTGGGCGGTGATCGAGGCGGCACCGATCTACCTGAGCGTGGTGGCATTGGCTCTGCTGCTGCCCCAGTTGATAGGTCTGCGCGACTCACGGCTGCTCTGGTGCTGGCTGCTGCTCTGGCTGGGTATTGCCGCGCAGACTGTGAGCTATCTGCTGGAACTGCTACCGACCTGGCGCAACACGCCGCCCGCCATCGCCGCCCTCACACTCTCATCGGGCCTATGGGCGGCAGCTTGGTGTACTCACTACCTCACCTTGCGCCAAATTAGCACTAACGAACTAAAATGGCCAATTCAGCCCGCCATGAGCGAGGCAGAGCGAATCCAGCGCGCCTTCCAGCATTGCTACGCCGGCTGCTACCGGCTCCTGCACGACCTCTACGGCGTTCGGCGGGCGCAGGCTCTCGATGATCGCATGGACGTACTGGCCGCAACCGCAAACTGGGAGATCACCCTCGACCGTGAGCGGGCGCGGATCAGTCCCGCGCTCACGGCTGGGTCGCTCGATATGCAAGGTACGCGCTATGCTGAGGTATTGCGCTACACCGTGACGACGATTGAGGAACAGGCGGGGGCGAGCTTTGCCCGACGAGCCATCCGCGCCGCCTACGACGCCCTGCCCTGGCCTGAGCGCGAGGCGTCCAACCGTCAGATCTTCCCGAACACACCCTGGGCCAGAGAACTTTCGCGGGCCTTTGGCGATGTACGCGAGGCCCGGCTGCGCCTGCTGCGCCAGGTGGAGATTTTTACTGCCTGCGATGATCGCGAGCTACAGGAACTATCCGCGACTCTGGAGTCGCGCCATGCCGCCGCAGGGCAGTTGCTGCTGGCTGCCGGGGTTGCGCCCTCGGGCCTGTGGATTATTGAGGCGGGCGAAGTGGCAGTGAAGGAGGGCGACGATCTGGTGGGTGAGCTACACCGGGGCGACTTTTTTGGCGAGGTGGGCGATGATCTTGATCAGGTGACAAGTCGCTCGTATTGCACCACCATTGGCAGCGACCTGCTCTTCCTGCCGGGTGCCGAGATTGAGCGGATGCTCAAGGAGGTTGCGCCCCACGCCAGTGAGGGCGTGGCCCTGCGCGAGATTATGCGCCTGCTGGAGCGCATCCCGCTCTTCCACGGCGTGCCACGGACGGCCCTGCGCGAACTGGCCATGCATGTCGAGCGGCTGGAGCAACCGGCGCGCACCATCATCGTGCGACAGGGCGTACCAAGCGGGCGCTTCTACCTGATTGACACCGGGCGAGCGGCGGTGATGCGTCTCCAATCCGAGAACCCGGCGGGCAAGCCACAGGTGGTAGCTCAGCTTGGGCCAGACGAGTTCTTTGGCGAGCTGGAACTGCTACGCGGCGGCCCGCCGTTGGCCAGCATCGTCAGCATCACACCCATCCATCTGCTGGCCATCCCGCACAGCGTGATCGGAGCCATGCTCGCCGGCACCGGCGATATCGCCCGCAGCATGGAGCAAGTTGGCACCGGGCGGATGCTGATGCTGCGCTAGGGGCTGACTATGGCAGAAAGAAGATCTGGTACTCGCCGTGGCGGGCGCTGCGGGCCGAGACCCGATAGCGCACCACGCCGTTCGCGTCGCTGCGCACCGAACCGCTGCGGATCACCTTTATGCTGGGCTGATTCGAGACGGCAAACGCCAGCGCACCGTCGGGCTGGAGCACGTCAATCTGGAGGTCGCCGGTATCGAGCGTGATGAGAACGATAGCATGGAGGTTTGCGTTGGCGTCGCTCACCGTCACTGTTCGCTCCTCGCCACCCTCGGCGCTGACAAACGTCGTACTCAGATGACCCGTGCCAGCGAGCGGGCCGATCATCGTCTGCTCACCGCTGATCAACAGGCAGCCGCTCAGTAGCGGAATCAGCAGCAGTGCGGCGAATACCGCCCGTAGACGTGGTCGCCTAGATATACAACTCTCGCCAATAGTCCGCATCTACAGTTGCCAGAGGCAGATCCGGCCATCGTGGGTACCCGTGGCGAGCAGGCGGCCATTGGGGCTATAGGCGAGGCTGGCCACACCAGCGCGATGATCGAAGGCGGGGGCGATCAGCTCGCCATCACTGAGGCGCCAGAGGCGTGCGCCGCGATCCTCGCTGGCGCTCGCAATTACCTGGCTATCGGGGCTAAAAGCAATCGAGCGCACCGGGCCGTGATGACCCTGAAATGTCTCAATCAGTTTCTGGTCGCTGAGACGCCAGACGCGGACACTCATCTGGCTGCTGGCGGCAATAAACTCACGGTTGGGGCTAAAGGCAACGCTGTAGATAAAGCTGGTGAAACCGCCAAGCTGTCCGGCGGGCCGGTGATCTGCCGTATTCCACAGGTAGACAGCGCCATCGTAGCACCCGGCAGCGATCATCCCGCCATCGGCGCTAAAGCTCAGGCTGTGAACAAACGGGCAGGGCAAGGTATCGAGAACCCGCACCTGATCACCCTCGACCGAGTAGATGGTAATCGAACTCCCCCAGCCGCCCACCGTCAATAGCTTGCCGTCGGGACTAAAAGCAATGCTCTCGATTGGACAGCCGGGGATGCGCAGTTGTCGGAGCGACTCGCCGTCGCTTACATTCCAGATCCGTACTGTCTCATCGTCGCTGCCCGTTGCCATCAGCCCGCCCTCGGGCGCAAAGAAGACGCTGCGCACGCTGCTCGTATGCCCTTTGAGGTTTCGTATATGGCTGTAGTCGCTCATCCGCCACATTCCGACCGTATGGTCATCATAGCCTGCGGCGAGATGTTCGCCATTGGGGCTAAAGGCCACCGAGCGGATCGGACTGCCCGTTGTGAGCATACGGATGAGCGTACCGATAGGCAACTGCTCACTCGGGGCGATGACGGAGGGTACCGTCACGCTTGGTGTAATCAGCGGTGTCGTCCCAAGGAGTCGAGAGTTAACCGAGGGCAACGAGATCACCAGGGAGGAGGGCGCAGCAATCGGGGTAAGGCTGCGGGCGCGGGCAAGTTCCTCGCGCATCTCGCGGGCGCTGGCCGGGCGACCCTCCATGGTCACATTGAGGGATCGCTGGATCAGGTTTGCCACCGGCTCGGGCACATGCGGCGACAGATCGCGAATAGGGCGTAGCGGGTCGGGATGGCCGTTGATCAGGCGAGCCATACGGCTCATCGCGTCAGCCGGGAGCGAGTCGGTGAGCATATGGTAGAGCGTCGCCCCCAGGGAATAGAGGTCGCTGCGCGGATCCGGCTCACCATCGCGCATCTGCTCAATCGGCGCGTAGGGCGGGGTGAATCCGTAGATCTTCCGCTCCTCGCTCTCGGGCATCGTCGCGCCCGTGCTATCCACAGAGACCGTGACGCCGCCACGGGCAAGGCCAAAATCGAGCAGAATAATATCGAAGGTCGAGGTGAGTTTCAGATTCCTCGGCTTCATATCGCGGTGGATGATCGGCATTGGCCGCGTGTGCAGATAATTGAGCACATCGAGCAACTGATCTCCCCACTTCAGCACCATTGATAGTGCCTGCGGCGAGGCGAATCGCTTGCCCAGGCGCACGAGTTGGCTGCCCAGATCCTCACCGTGAATGAACTCCATCACCAGAAACTGCCCGTTGCCCTCAATAAAGTGATCGCTCACTTTGGGCAGAGCCTGGTGGCGCAGCCGAGCGAGCAGTTTCGCCTCGTGCTCAAAGGCTCGCCGGTAGGCATCATCGTGGAAGAGAGTCTCTTTAATCGCCACATCGTGAGACAGCCGCATGTCACGCGCCACATACACTGCGCCCATGCCGCCTTTGCCGATCTGCGCGGCGATGCGGTACCGTTCCTGGAGCAGGGTGCCGGGCGCTAACATGTCGTCAATCTTTCATTAAGACAAGGTTTCAGGTACCAGGTTTTAGGTTTACAGTTCGTAGTGCGGGCTTCCAGCCTGCCAGATGCGTATCGGCAGGCTGG
>CAIXLU010000619.1 GCA_903920315.1 uncultured Oscillochloris sp. | reverse complement strand
GACCGTCCGACGCCTGGGAGCATAGTCTCTTCACGTTGGCGGTCGCCTGGCAGAATCATTGTCGCACCTTCGATCAACCGATGCCGATCTTCTGGTTTGTGTACGTATGACACCACGAAAAAGTGACACCTGGTGAGGGGGATCACCTTCCCGTTGCCGGGAGGAACGCGGCGGCAACAGCGGCTCGCCGTTGCCCGGTCACCTGCGGGTTCCGTCCAAGATAGATCTTGCGCAGACAGCCGTCGCTCCGACGATACGCGGACCAGTAGTCGCTGCCGCGTTGTCGCTGCTCCTTCCGCACGGTCATAAAGCCGTCGATCCCGCCCGCTGCTCGGTCAAAGAGCGGATAGGCGAAGCTGCGGGTCGTCGGTGCCGCCAGCCACTGTGTCCACTCTGGGGTGTCCAGCCGGATCGCGGGCGCATGGGCGGGCAGATCGGTCAGTTCGATTCGGTCGCCCTGCCACAACAGGGCGACCGTCACGGTCGGGATTTTACGTCCCATACACGCGCCTCCATGTCCTAAAATGTGACACAACATCGGGGCGACCTCCGGGGGTGCGTGCCGTCCGGGTACTCCGCCCCCGTGACGATCCGCATCGCCGCATCGTGCATCCACCGTCACACGTCGCGGATGCCCGCAGCGGGTTTCCCCCGCTCGGCATCTGGTCGGTGCGCGGCGTGCGGCCCCGGCGTCCCGCCTCGGCGCGGTCGGCACACCGGTGCGCGACGCAGGCATGGTGTACCGGCCAGGCCAGGCCACGCCCGATCCTACTCGTCCGGCGCGGTCGCATCCTCCGGCTCGTTGGGCGGCGGCTCCTCCGGGGGCGGCGACTCGTCGGGCGTGGCCACCACCTGCTGCGCCGTCCGCGCCGCCTGTGCCCGGTAGCTTGTCAGCCCCATCAGATCACGGATGACCGAGTGATGAACCACCCGATCAATTGCGGCCACTGTCGTCAGCGGGTGCGTGAAGATCCGCGTCCACTCCGAAAACACGAGGTTTGTCGAGAGCATCACGCTCTTGCGCTCGTACCGCTCGGCCAACAGCGTGAATAACACCTCCATTTCATCCTGATCGTGCTGCACATAGCCGATGTCGTCGAGAATCAGGCAGGCAAACCGGTCGAGACGGGCCAATTCCTGCGGCAACCGTAGATCGCGCTTGGCCGCCAGCAGTCGCTGCATCAACTGGGCGGTCGAACTCCAGAGAACCGGCACGCCTTGGCCCACCAAAAGGTGCCCCAAACTCGCGAGGATATGGCTTTTCCCCACCCCCGGCGGGCCGACGGCCACCACATTCACCGCCTGGGACACAAACTCGCCGCGCCGCAGGCGCTCAATCTGCTGGCGCACCAGGGACGGAAACACCGCCATCGGGAGGGTCGTCCCGGTCTTCTCGCGCGGCAGACCGCTCTCGCGACGGAGCCGCTCAATCCGTCGCTGCGTGCGCTGCTCGTGTTCCAACCGCACCAGTTCGTACAGGAACGCTTCATGGCTGAGATTCGCACGGGCCGCCTTGACCGCGACCTCTGACACGCTGTCGGCCATGGCCTGGAGCGTGAGTCCGCGCAGCAGGGTGGTCAATTCCCGATAGCGATTACTCACGGGACACCTCCGCACCCAGCAACTGGTCATACACCGACACATCGAGTGTGGCAGGCGACAACTGCGGCACGGCCGGGGTCGGATGGCCCTGCACCAGGTCACGCACCGCCTCGTGGGTCGGGGTCGTCCCCGCATCCCACAGCACGCTCAGTGCGGTCTCGACCTCCGACTCGCTGGTGGTCGCCGCCAGATACAGCAGTCGGACATACTGTTGGTCAGCCCGTGCGGGCATGTGCTGGCGCAGGCGATCATAGGCCTGCCGGAAGAGCAGCGAGGGGAAGAGCGCATCGTGGTAGCGATACGGGGCAAAGGCTCCCGGCTTGCGCACCAACGAGTCGATGATGTGGCGATAGTCGATCCGATGCTGCGGGGTGCCACGCAGGCGCGGGATATTCAGCATGCGACTGGCTCCCAGATACAGCTCGATGGTCTCCGCACGCACCCGCGCCAGAAGGGCGTGTCCCATCAGCCGCGAGGGCACCGAGTAGACATGACGGAGGACGCGAATGGTCGCAAAACGGCTCACCGTGACGGCTACATCCTGGGCCGGGTTCAGCGGTGTGGTCGGCAAGGGCGGGAGCGTGGGGCGTTCCTCGGCCCAGCGCAGGGCGCGGGTGGCGTTCCGCCGTCGCACCAGATCCTGGAGCCACCGGGTATAGGCCGCTCGGTCGGCAAAATCCCGGCTGCCCCGCAGCCGGAGCGCCTGGTCGACGACATCCTTAAACCGATAGTGGGATTGCTCAACATCCCCGTTCTCGTGGGGCACGCGGGGCTGGTTGGTGGTCGGTCGCATCTGGTCGTGTGCCATCAGGGTGAGGTAGCGGTCGGTATAGACCCGCTCACCCGCGGTGGCAATCTTCACCACCGCCGCCGAGAGATTATCGGTGCGATGCATGGCCGGCGTGCCACCCACCTGCCAGAGACACGACTCGATCCCCTCGGCCAGCGCCTCGAAGCTCTCGGAGAAGCAGAGCTGGATAGCCTCGATGTGGGAATAGGTCAGTACAAAATGGTAGACCAGGTGGGCGAAGGGCACCCCGGCCAGTGTGACGTGGAGTTCCTCCATGTGGGTAAAGTCGGACTCGCCGCGTGCGCCCGGCAGATGCACCTGCTCAAAGATGACCTCCTGGGCTGGGCCAAACTGGGCGCGCCAAGCGGCGACATGGCGCGGGAGCGTGCGGAGTTGGTTGGGCTGGTAGCGCCCCGGATCCTGCTCGTTCAGCTCTGCGAAGAGCGTCTTGGCCGGGAGGGCCGCGTCGCGCTCCCATTGGGCACAGACCCAGGGCCAATCGGCGGCGAAAGGGTTGGGCCGGGTGCAATAAGTGCGCGGCTGGGTGAGCTGACGGGGCAATTGGCCGAGTCGCTCGTATTTGCGGGCAGTGCGAACGCTCATACTCGCGTGTGCCGCTGCCTGCTCCTGGGTTTTTCCGTTGCTGCGTTCCTGTCTCATACGCAAGACCTCGTGGTTGTTCTTCATGACTCCCTCCTTCGAGGGGTCATGGTAGGTCAGCTCAGGAATGGGGCGCGACCGGCAATTCTAGTTGTCATCGACCGGCAAATCTAATTATCGTTCAACATGTCGCGGGCGAAAGGAGCCGGTGCCGGATCGCGTGCGGTAGGGCGTGTCGCGGGCGAAAGGAGCCGGTGCCGGATCGCGTGCGGTAGGGCGTGTCGCGGGCGAAAGGAGCCGGTGCCGGATCGCGTGCGGTAGGG
>CAIXLU010000618.1 GCA_903920315.1 uncultured Oscillochloris sp. | reverse complement strand
TCATGGAACTGGGCTGGCGTAATGAGCGGGGGTTGAGCTGGAGGAACCGCCACGAGCGCATCTCTTCACGCGCCGCAAGGGCGTGGGGGAACTCGGTATTGGTCACTCCACTCAGCATGGTGCGCTCAATCCGCTCGGCAACGCTCGACTTTCGCCCCCCGTGGCCGTCTTGGTGCAGGGAGATCGTCGGAACCCCCTCGCGCTGCGTGGTTGATGTGGAGATAAAGTATTCTTTCCGACGCGCGCGCATCCGGCCCGTTCGTGATGATGGTATCCAGTGTTCGTGGTTGCGGCGAATCTGATGTGTCGCCCACGAATCACCATCACGAAAGATGGGGGCAAGACGCTCATGGGTGACATAGAGACGCTCTAGGCCGCGATCATCTTTGCGTCGCTCGATCTCTAGCTCGTAGCGCATCCGGGTAGAGGTGAGTTGCTCCTCGGCCCCCCAGCTATCGCGGATGGATGACTCAACCAGTAACTCCACGCCACATCGCATCTTTGTCAGCGGGATACCGTCAGGGCCAATCGTGAAGAGTTCATACGCCTCACCGCGCATCTCTTCGCGCTCGGTCTCAGGGCTCTGGAATGCGGTGCGCAGGTCGTTATCGGCGAGGCGTGAGAGGAGGCGCAACACATCAAAGAGGTTGCTCTTGCCGACCGCATTGGCTCCCACAACGCACACCACTGGCTCAAGGTCAAGGGTAAAGTCTTGAAACATCTTGAAGCCATCAATTTCGATTCGGGTGATCATCGTGTACCCACTATTTCGCTCTCTATCTCATAGCTCAGGACGCTGCTCGGCGATCCGCAATGGTACAATGGGCTGCATCGGCGACATACATGCGTGCAGGAGGCTCCCCTATGGTTGATAGTGGGATTAAACTGTCCCTGCCCGCTCATCTGGCCCGCGAGGCGGCAGAGCGTGGGTTGCTCACGTCCGCAGCCTTGCAGCAACTGATTGACACGGAGGTGGAGCGACGGCGCACGGTTGACCGGCTGTTCACAACGATGGACGATCTGGCTGCCGTGGATCTCCCGCCGCTAAGCGCCGAAGAACTGAATGCCGAGATTACGGCGGCACGCGCAGAGAGGCAGGCTCGTCGCGCTGAGCGCATGACATACGCGGAGGATCGGCTACGCGAAGTCGCGGCGGCCCGTGGCCTAACCTGGGATGATCTCGATGAGGATGCCCGTGAGGTGTTTATCAACGATGTGCTCCACGAGGATCACGATGGATCTTGAAACCTACTTCGACCGGCTTGCCCCTGACGATATTCGAGTCAAAGGGACGCGCATCGGTATTGAGAGCATCTTGTACGAGTATGTCCACCGAGGCCAGACTCCCGATGCCATTGCGGTGCGCTTTGCATCCCTGCGACTTGATCAGGTTTACGCAACCATCCTGTGGTATCTGCGTGACCGCGAGCGTCTCGATGCCTATCTCGCCGACTGGCTCACGGCAAACCGCATTGCACGCGAGGCGCAGGAACAAAACCCGCCGCCGGTTGTCCTCAAACTGCGTCAGATCAAGGCTGCGCAGCAGTCGGCGTTGTAGTGCGCGCCAATGCGGGGGGCGGGGTTTAGGGATTGGAGTTCGGTCGCTCACAGCAACTAGCGGTTCTCGCCTAAGAACTGAGTACGCTCAACTGGTGAGAGTTGCCGAGTTACACGTTGATGTGCGAGAGCAAGAAGTTCATCGATTGGAAGAATGTACTGACGAACAACACCATCACCGAAGCCAGCCGTTGCCAACCGGCGGCCATCAGGACTAAATGCAAGACTCAATATCGGCCCTATGTGCCCTGGCAATGTCAGCCTAAGAGTACCCGTTATCCGATCCCATATGCGTACAGACTCATTGCCACTTGCCGTGGCAATGAGTTTTCCATCAGGGCTAAGGGTAGCATTCAGTACCTGCGATGGAATGTTAATTGAGACAACAATGCGTTGTGCCACAATATCCCATATTCTTACCGCATTGTTCCTTTCCACCATATCATATGTCAATACATTTTTACCATCCGGAGTTATTCCACCAAGGGACATCTGTTGGGTGTCACTAATAACCGCGACAGGTTGATCCTTGCCCTGCTCATATAGTGCCATACGAAAGACACCAGAAGACAGGCTTCCACTGGTTGTTAAGAAGTGGCGGCTATCTGGACTACAAAAAATACTATATGGAGATCTATTATTGACTTTGCGACCATCAAGCAGCCCTATCTGCTTACCTGTCTCACGACTCCACACGCGCCCACCTAGTTTGTCATCATCGACCGTAGTGAGGATCGTAGCATTATCTGGGCAGTATGTTGAAACAAACCCTGACATGGTATGAATAACTCCCAGGGTATTGGCATCAAGAACTTTGACCATACCGTCCGCGTTGTCAACGAGGATGGTTTGTCCATCAGGACTCCAATGCACTCCTACCACACCAAACACGTCGGTGTAAGAAACGTCCGTAATAGTCTTTGTGACCGTAATTTGTTTAATATCCCATATTAAGCCCTGATCTCCTATCGTGACAAGCAATTTTTTGCCATCCGGCGCATAGGTAAGCGACTGCACACTATTAACATCCTCTTTACTGATGCTCCCACGCACTTCTAATAGTTGGAACGTTATCAGTCATATCGTGGATACCTTCGCCATGGAGAGCCCGGTCACACCCACCCGTAGCACCGCCTACCTGCTGGCCCAGCTCAGTCTGCGCCTCATTGACGTATGGGAGGAGACGGCTCCTGCCGCGTACCAGTGCGCTATCCCGCCCCTCGACCTCGGCCCCCTGGTATCCTTCGTCCGTCTGCACACCGACACCGACCGCCAGCAGCGCCTTCATGCCATGACCACCCTTGTCACCTGGCTGACCGACGGCATCACCCCGCACCTGTCCGCTCTGGAGGATGCCCCACGCGCCCGCGCCCAGACCCTGCTCCACGCCCTCACCAAGGTGATCGCCGATGACCTGATGACCGACGCCGAGGGCCAGTGGGTCGAGCGCCCCACAAAGCAGCGCGGCGAACATCGCCTCGCCAGCGCCGTCGATCTCGATGCCACCTTCCGTAAACACGAGGGCAGCCCGGCGGTTCTCGGAACCAACGCCGTCATCAGCGTCACCCCCACCCGCATCCGTGCCGCCGTCGCCCTGACCGGCAGTATTCCTGACGGCGAGGCTCCCAGTGCCGCGCTTCAGCAGCAGCGCGACGCGGATCTGCCCCTGCCCCCGCAGATCGTGATGGATCAGGCCGGCGGATGGGGCAAAACCCGTGCCCGCGTCATCGCCGTCAGCGACGGCCAGACCGAGATGGTGGCGCGTATCCCGGTCAGCGGGGGGCGTGACCCGAACCGTTTTTCGGTGGCCGATTTTCAGGTGGATGCGGAGCGCACCACCTGCACCTGTCCGGGCGGGGTGGTCAGCACCAAAGCCTACCGCAGCGGGAACGGCGATGGGGTGGATTTCCGCTTTCTGGCGTCCCAATGCGCAGGCTGCGCAGAATGGGCGGGCTGTCGTGACCCGAACGCCAACCCGAAAGGCCACCGCAGCGTCTTCATCAGCGATTATCACCCGCTCCTGCGGGCCGGGGCGACCTTCAATGAGACGCCGCTGGGACGGTCGTTGCTGGGGGGGCGCTGGCGGGTGGAGCCGGTGGTGGCATGGCTCACGCGCTACCAGGGCTGTCGGCGGGCGCGGCGGATCGGCACGGCGGCGGCGCAGAGTCAGCTGTCCCAGGCGTGTGCCATGCGCAACCTGCTGATGTGGCTCAGCCGCATCCGGCGCGGGTTGGCTCCTCGGCCCCCGCGATGCTGAGCCACGCCTTCCGCCACCCCCATGAATCGGCCCCCGCACCCGCCGGGCCGGTCGCGGCGTGCGCGATGAGGGGCCGAATCGCCCGTGAGGACGGGC
>CAIXLU010000617.1 GCA_903920315.1 uncultured Oscillochloris sp. | reverse complement strand
CTGCCTCCTGCCTCCTGCCTCCTGCCTCCTGCCTCCTGCCTCCTGCCTCCCGCCTCCTGCCTCCTGCCTCCTGCCTCCTGCCTCCCGCCTCCTACCTACACCGGGTGCAGGCCAGGAAAATCGAGGCCGAGGGTTTCGTCGAGGCCGAGCATGAGGTTCATGCACTGCACGGCGCTGCCAGCGGCTCCCTTCATCAGGTTGTCAATTGCGCAGATGCTGACGATCCGCCCGCTCTCGGGGTCAAGGGCAAAGCCAATGTCGGCGAAGTTACTGCCGGCCAGGATCTTCGGTTCGGGGTAGCGGTAAATGCCCTGGCGTTCCTTGACGATGCGTAGAAAGGGCTGACCTTTGGCGAAGGCGCGGTATGCCTGCCAAAGATCCTTTTCGGCCAGGGGACGTGTGGCGAAGGCGTGGGCGGTGGCCAGGGCACCGCGCACCAGTTCCACTGAGGTAATCGAGAGGTGCGTGTTTTCCAGGCCAGTCACCTGACGGATCTCGGCGCTGTGGCGGTGGCCCACCGGGGCGAAGGAACGCACCGCCCCGGCGCGCTCGGGGTGGTGGCTGCTCTCGCTGCCGGTCGCCCCGCCCTCTGATGAGCCAACCTTCACCTCAATCAGCACGGGCTTGGTGAGGTCAATCAGCCCAGCTTGTACCAGAGGTAGCAGGGCCAGGTTGCTGGCGGTGGCGTTGCAGCCAACCCCGCTGGCGTAACGCGCCCCACGCAGCGCCTCGCGGCTCACCTCGGGCAGCCCGTAGATAAAGCGACCGAGCCACGCGGGGGCGGGGTGATCCTCGCCGTACCAACGCTTGTAGGCGGCTAGATCGGCCAAACGAAAATCGGCGCTACAGTCAATGATTCGCTCGGCCAGCCCGGCGTAACGCTCGATGGCCTTAGCCGCTTCGCCGTGGGGCAGGGCCAAAAACAGTAGGTCGCAGGGTTCCAGTTTATCGGGGTGGATAAACTGAAGCGCCGTGCGCCCGCGCAGATTCGGATGAACTTGATACAGGTAGCGCCCGGCGTTGCGCCCGCTGGTGGCCTGGGCCAGTTCCACCCCAGGGTGCCAGAGCAGCAGCCGCAGCAGCTCGCCGCCTACGTAGCCGCTGGCACCGACAATTGATATTTTCATATATTTGAAGGGGTGCAGCAGCATAATAGTGCTGCGCCATAAAGGCGCAGCACTATTATGCTGCTACGCCCCTACTCTCCGCGTCCCACCTTCAGCGCGTAGTCCACGATCTTCGCGGGAATATTCACGCCGGTGGTGTCAATGCTATTGCGGAACTCCATGGTGTAGTTCACCTCGTTCACCAGGATGCGCCCATCTTGCGTCTCCAACAGATCAATGGCCACCACGCCGCCGCCCACTGCGTTGGCGGCGCGGATGCTCAGGTCGGCCAGTTCGGGGGTGATCGGACAGTTCGACGCTTGTCCACCACGGGCGGTGTTGGTGATCCAGTGTTCGCTAGTGCGATAGATCGCGGCAATACACTCGTCGCCCACGACAAACGAGCGGATGTCGCGACCGGGCTTGTTGATTAGTTCCTGGATGTAGTAGATGCTGTGCTGGTAACTGCCCAGCACATCGCGATGTTCCAGAACCGCCTCGGCGGCATCGCGGTCGTTAATCTTGCTGACCATACGACCCCAGGAGCCAACCACCGGCTTGAGGACAACCGGGTAGCCCAATTTCTCTATCGCTTCCAGGGCACTCTCGGGGGTGAAGGCGAGCAGGTTGGCAGGGGTGGGAACCCCGGCGTGGACAAGCGCCTGCGTGGTCAGGAACTTATCGCCGCAGGTGTTGGCCACGTGATAGGTGTTCACCGTGGGCACCCCGGCGTCGTTAAAAATCTTGAGCATATACAGGGCGCGGCTGTGCTGGATGCAGCGCTCCAGCACCAGGTCGAACGGATACTCGCGCTGATGCAGATCGAAAATCTGCTCACGGTCGTCAATCTTCACATAGTCAATGCCCCGGCGCTCCAGCTCGGTGAAGATCAACTTCTCCTCGGCACGGACGCGGGAGGCAAGTACGGCAATACGCATAACAATATCTCCATTACGAATAGAAGGGCTTCACCCGCTTGAGCGGCTTTAGCCCTCCTGCGTGGCTTCCTCATAAGCCAAACCACTTGCAATAGAACAAATAATCTGGTATACTTAGGCCGTGCGAAAGACCTGGGCGTTCGTGTCCTTGCGAAAACCAAGCTGGTCACACGCGCTCTGCGGTTGCCCATGTCGCGGCGGGCTACGCCGAGACACAAAACGCCTGTGGAGACCCGGTAAGCCCAACCGGAACGGTTGGCACGAGTCGATGAAGCAGGAAGCCCATGAGCTTGAGCCGTGGGTATATCACTCTCCCCAATCCTCTTCGACTTCGGGGGCCAGGGCCAGGGTCGGCGGGGTGAGGCTCGTCACCTCAAGCTCGGCCCCGCAGTCGGGGCAGGCCACGATCTCACTCTCCATCGTATCGGCGGCCAGGGTCACGTCGGCGGCGCACTCGGGGCATGCGGCAGTCATAATAGTATCTCCTTGTTGTTGATGAATAATGTCATGTCTTCGTAGGGGCGCATCGTAACGTATCCCTACAACCGTTCAATCACCGCACGGGCGACATCAGCGGTGGTGGATGCGCCGCCCAGGTCGGGCGTGCGCGGGCCGTCGGCGAGAACGCGGGCAGCGGCAGCGCGGACACGGGCAGCAGCACTGCCAAGATGTCGCCACTCCAAGAGCATCGCCACGCACTCGATGGCGGCCAGGGGATTCGCAATGCCCTTGCCGACAATGTCGGGGGCAGCGCCGTGAACAGGCTCGAACAGAGCGCGGCCCTCGCCAAGATTGGCGCTGGAGGCCAATCCTAGGCCGCCGCCGTGGATGCATGCCACATCCGAAAGGATGTCGCCAAAGAGGTTGGTGGTGACGACAACATCAAAGGACTCAGGGTGCTGGGCCAGCCGCATCGCCGCTACATCCACCAGCATCTCCTCGGTTGTGATGTCGGGGTAGCCCGCTGCCACATCCAGTGCCACCGTGCGGAAGAGTCCATCGCTCACCCGCAGCACGTTGGCCTTATGCACAATCGTCACCTTGGGCTGCGCGTGGTTGGCGACGGCCCGACTGCGAGCCAGATCGAAGGCGGCGCGCACGATTCGCGTGCTGGCCCGGCGGGTGATCACCCGCTCCGCAATCGCCGTATCGCCGCCATCCTCCAGGCGCTCGCGTCCAGAGTACAAACCCTCGGTGTTCTCGCGCACAACCACAAGATTGCAGGTTGCCGCTGGCCGATTACTGATAGTCGGGTCAATCTGTAACCCCACTACCGGACGAATGTTGGCGTACAGATCCAACTCGCGGCGCAGGGCCACAATGGGGCTGCGATAGCCAGGAACATTGTGGCTCGGTGATGCCACTGCACCAAACAGCACGGCATCAGCCGCTCGTGCCGCCGTCAGGGTGGTGTCGGGCAGGGCCACCCCGAGGCGCTGGAAGGTCGCCCAGCCCGCCTCGGCCTCGATCAACTCCACGTCGGGGACGACCGCCCGCAGTACGTTCACGGCGGCCCCAAGCACTTCTGGGCCGATCCCGTCGCCGGAAATTACACATACTTGCATAGCATCATTGACTTTCTGTGTCAGCACATCATCGTGTTAGCACACCACCCTGTCACCGGGGAGCCTCGCCAGGGAAGCGCCCGTGCTGGCGGTAGAAGGGCACAATCCCGCCGGCGGCCCAAACTTCGCGTAGGAAGACGGGTGGTGGTGGCAGGGCGATCTTCTCCCCGCTCTCGGTGATGATCACGCCATCCTCCAGAACCAACTCTACTTCCTGACCATCGTGCAACTGGCTAATCAAGTCGGCAGTGAAGCAGGGAATACCCAGGTTCAGGGCGTTACGGAAGAAAATGCGGGCGAAGAGCGGGGCGATGATCGCGCCCACGCCGACCATTTTCAGGGCCAAGGGCGCGTACTCGCGTGAGCTGCCGCAGCCAAAGTTATTCCCGGCCACGATGATGTCACCCGGTTGCACGGTACCGGCGAACTCAGGCCGATGCTCGACAAACGGGTACTTGCGCAGATCATCCTCGTTCTTCAGCATGATCGGCGCGAAACGGCCAGGAACGATCTGGTCGGTGTTAATATCCTGGCCGAAAATCCATACGCGGGACATAAAAGCCTCCATTGCAGATTGCAGATTGCAGATTGCAGATTGGGGACGCGGATTTCTTTAATTGTCCCATTGCGGCTGATCTGTCACGCTGAGCGAAGCGAAGCATCCCTGCATCCGTATGGCCCATCGGGACGCTTCGCTTCGCTCAGCGTGACATGACGCCGGGATATTTAAAAAATTCCGCGTCCCTTGCAGATTGCAGATTACAGATTGGAGCGACAGCCTCAGTTCTCCAAATCTGCAATCTGCAATCACAAAATCTCCTGCGGGTGGGTAATAAACCCGGTAAGCGCAGTAGCAGCGGCGACCTCGGCAGAGGCTAGGTAGATATTGGCCTCGGGGCTGCCCATACGCCCACGGAAGTTGCGATTCCCGGTGAACAGGCAGGTCTCGTTGGGGCCGAGAACGCCCATGTGCCGGCCAATGCAGGCTCCGCAGCCGGGGGTACCCAGGGCCGCGCCAGCGGCGATCAGGGTGGACAAAGTGCCGTCTTCGCTGGCCCGCAGCATGGCATCACGGCTGGCAGGCACCACCATCAGGCGCACGCCGGGAGCCACATGCTTGCCGGACAGAATACGCGCCGCCGCTGCCAGATCCTCGTAGTGGCCGTTGGTACACGTACCCAGGTAGACCACGTCCACTGCCACGCGCCCCAGGTCGCTCAGGTCGAAGACATTATCCACAACGCTCGGTGCGCTCACCTGCGGCTCTAGGGTGTCCAGGTTCACCTCGACAATCCGGCTGTAGCGGGCACCTTCCTGAACGACAGGTAGCCAGGATGCAGGCACAGGATGCTCAGGTCGCCTTGCTGCCTGCATCCCGCCACCTACATCCTGAAATACTGGCGGCACGATTCCGGCTTTGGCCCCGACCTCAATCGAGAAGGTGGCCAGAGTCATCCGCTCCATCACGGTGAGGAACTCCACGCCGTGCCACTCGACAGCGGCGTAGGTTGCGCCATCGGCGCGTAGCTCACGGGCGGCGCGCAGGGCCAAGTCTTTGGCGCTGACTCCGGGGCGGAAGCGACCCGTCGCCCGCACCAGCACCGTCTCGGGGATGCGGAACCAGGTACGGCCCGTGGCCGCCGCCAGAGCGATGTCGGTGGAACCCATGCCGCTGCCGAAGGCACCCACGCAGCCGTAGGCGGTAGAGTGGCTATCGCTGCCGACGATGACCATGCCGGGCTGGGCCACGCCCTCCTCAACCAGCACCGGGTGCGAGATTCCCCGGCCCACATCGTAGAAGTGGCGGATACCCTGGCGCTGCACCCAGCGCCGCACCTCGTTCTGCTTCTCTGCCGTCTGCACCGTGGCCGCCGGGGCCACATGATCAATTACCACCGCCACGCGCTCGGGGTCCCAGACCCGCTCGGCGCCCAGCTCTTGCTCCATAATCTTAATGATGCTCGGCGAGAGGCTGTCGTGCATCATCACCAGATCCACCGCCACCGACGCCACCTCGCCCGCGCACACTGTCCGCCCCGCCGCCCGGCTCAGGATCTGTTCGCTTAATGTCTGTGCCATATATCGTGTTCCTTAGCCCAAGTGGAGACGCCCCGGCGGGGCGCCCCTACTCGGCGTACTCGTAGAGCAACTCATCCACTGTATTGCCATCAATATCGTGTTCATCGCCGAGGGCCTTGATCCGGGCGGCGGCGACGCGGGCCTGAGCCTCGCTGAGATGAATCCCTAGCTCACGGGCGCGCTCGGCAATCGCGTGCCAGCCTACCAGACGATGCGCCACAGACACCGTGCGCGTCCGACCAAACAGGCTCGGGTCAAGCGCCTCATAGCTGCGCGGATCGGCCAGCACCGCCTTGGTGTGCATCCCTGCCTTGTGGGTAAAGGCCGTGGGGCTGGTGATGCAACTGTTGAAGGGGATAGCGATGCCGACCATATCGGCCACCATCTGGTCAATCTCCGTCAGCATGTCCACGTTATAGCGAGCCACCAGAGCCGGGTCAATCGTGGCCAGGCGGGCGATGATCCCGCCCAACGAGGCGATACCGTTGCGCTCACCGATGCCCAAGACGGTCACGTCAATATGGGTCGCCCCGCCCTCCATCGCGCAGAAGGCGTTGGCAATCGCGCAGCCGCCATCGTTATGGCCGTGGAACTCAATGTCGCAGCTTACGGCAGCGCGCACGGCAGAGAGAATATCGTAGACCTCGCGCGGCGCGGCAATGCCGACGGTGTCGGCCAGCCCAATGCGCTGCACGCCAAGGCCATCAATGGCCCGATAGACGCGAAGAAGGTCGGGGAGCGGGGTGCGGAAGCTGTCCTCGCACGAAAAACGCACCTCAAGGCCGTGGCCCTGGAGGTAGGCGATGACCTCAACCGCCCGCTCAATAATCTCATCAAGGGTGCGTCCGTGGCTAACCTGGCGCAGTTGCTCGGAGGTAGCGAAGAGCAAGTTCGCACCGTGGGCACCCGCCTCAACCGCCAGCCGAGCATCGTCCATATGGCAGCGAATGTGAGTCAGGATGCGCGCCCGCAGCCCACGACGAGCAATCGTCTCCAGATCGCGTGCGCTCTGCGGCGAGGCGGCAGGCGAGGTCAGTTCGATATACTCGACCCCAAAGGCATCAACGGCCTCGGCAATCGCGATGCGCTGCTCACTGTTAAAGCGGGCGGTTGCGAACTGTTCACCCTCACGCAGGGTTGTCTCAACAAGGTAAAAACGCTCAGGCAGCGACATAACGTGGCATCTCCGATCTCAGTTGACAAGAGCCGAACAGCTCAGGGCGGCAGTAGCGCGGCGTGTAGGCGACCGCAGCGAACACACGGCTGCGTTCTTTCATAAGAATTCCCCGCTGAATACAAAAGGCCCGGCTCACCACACGATCTGGTGAGTCGGGCCTACACTCAATCCCCCGTGCAAGCAACGCTAACCAGACCGGTAGGCCGGTTTCTTCACGCGCTTATCCTGCTTCGAGGTAGCAAAATACATAGAACGGGTTACTTTCGCTTGTCCGGTGACGAGCGGAGTATAGCAGTAGCATGAAAAGCTGTCAAACAACCCTGCTGCCCAGGCAGGGCATGAGCAAAGTCCTCAGGAACCCGGTCGCCCGGCGACTGAAGTTGCGGGATCCCATCGTTGAAGTGTGATTCATTCCACATTGGGTGGTACAATGCACGCATACCACCCATACATTTTGCCTTCGCTGATTGTCCAGAAACAATATCGTAGATAGCGAATGATTGGCAGATTTTTTATGTATGTATATATGTATGATTATTCCAACACATTAATGGTAATATCTTTGCCAATTAGGTTCAGCGGAGAGCGGATGGATACGCCCAAGCTCTGTGACCGCGACTTCACGGTTAGTTGTGGCGAAGGTATTCGCGACCTCATTAGATACGCATGTCACGCCCGCACTGCGTGATGGCACCACTGCTCGGGTGCTTGCCGCCGTAGTTACAAGGAATACCCCTATGCCCCGTATGATCCTGCTTGGCACCGGCACCGGCGTACCCGACGCCGACCGCGAGAATACACATATGGTCTGGGTTGGGCCGGGCGGCCCTCTGCTGATTGATGTTGGCGGCAGCACCTACCAGCGCCTGCTGCGGGCTGGGATTGATCCGCTGGGTGACCCCCATTCCGCTCCGCTCCAGGGCATTCTGCTTACGCACAGCCACTGCGACCATATCAACGGACTGGTGGTTCTCCTGTTCAGCCTGCGATTGGCCGGGCGCACGGAGCCGCTGCCGATCTACGGTCTGGCACCAACCCTGGAGCTTGTGCAGCGCATCCTCGACGCCTTCGCTCTTGATGGTCTGCACCCGCCGATTGTCTGGACAGAGATGCAGGCCGGTGATTGCTTCGCTCTTGCCGAAGGCTGGCACGTTCGCACAGCGCTGACTACCCACAGCAGGCCGTGTCTGGCCATGCGTTTTGAACACACCAGCGGGCTGGCTCTCGCTTATTCAGCCGATACCGAGCCGTGTGCGGCGGTAGACGAACTGGCCCGTGGCGCGGCGGCCCTCATTCACGAGGCCACCACACCAGAGCCCTTCGCCGGACACACGACGCCCCGACAGGCGGGCGCAATCGCCGCCGCCGCAGGGGTGGAGCGCTTGGTGTTAGTTCACTACAGTCCGCGCTGGACAATGCCCGAAGATCAGGCGCTGGCTGATGTGCGGGCCGGGGGCTACGTGGGCTTGGCCGAGATTGGGCGCGAGTACCAAGTGATCGAGCTATAGTGGCGCATTGCGGCATGGCTTGATTATGCCCATTTCAGTAGCTATAATAAGGCTACTGCCATGAGCAACCACGCCACATTAACGCGCAACGTAGGGATATTACATGCGTGAGCGCGTTTATCGAACTGAAGCGGTGATCCTGCGGCGCAACGATTTCGCTGAGGCGGATCGTCTGCTGCTCCTCGCCACGCCCGCCGGTAAGCGCAGGGTGGTGGCAAAGGGCATCAGAAAGACCACCAGCCGCATCGCTGGCCATGTCGAACTCTTCACCCACGCGACCTTGCTCCTCGCCATTGGGCGAAACCTGGACATTATTACGCAGAGCGACGTCATTGACCCGTATTCACGTCTGCGCAGCGATATCGCCCGTCTGAGCTGTGCCTACTATGCGGCTGAACTCTACGACAAATTCACTCAAGATGGCGATGAGAGTCGTCCGCTCTTTCAGCTTCTGGTAGATGCCTTTCACGCCCTTGATCAGAGCGAAAACCCCGATCTTGTGCTGCGATCCTACGAATTGAGCTTGCTCCAGATTGTTGGCTATCGGCCACATCTGCACCAATGTGCCGTGTGCGGCGATCAACTCACCGAGGATGCCGACCAGTTCAGCCCGCAGCTTGGCGGGGTGCTGTGTCCGCGTGATCGGCATGCCGACCGGCGGTCGCTGGCGCTCGGCGGCCCAGCCTTCCGGCTGCTGCGCTACCTCCAAAGCCAGCCACTCAGCGCCGTCAACGTGCTTCACCTTTCAGCAGGCGTGCGAGGTGACGTTGAGAGCATCCTGAGAGCCTATCTCTACCACCTCCTCGAACGAGATCTGAAATCGGTGGCATTTCTTCAGGACGTGATGCGTGGCGAATAAGGAGTTTCGTTATGTCCTATGTTGACCAACTGCTCGGGCGCGATGAGCAGATTCTCTACGTCGCTCGTCAGCACTTGTTTGTTCTCATCGTCAGTATTCTGGCCGAACTGGGCCAAATCGCCCTCCTGGTAGCCGCTGGGGTTATCTCGAATAATGCCTTCTCTCGCGGCAGGACCACGCCCGTGATCGGCAACCTCACCGCCAGCAATCTTATCCTGCTGGTCTGTGTGATCATCAGTGTGATTGTGATGATCAGTGGCTTTATTGACTACCTACGCTGGAACACCGAGCAGTATATCGTCACCGACCGGCGGGTCATCCAGGTACGTGGCATCCTCAATAAGCAGGTGATCGACTCGTCGTTGGAGAAGATTAATGATGTGGCGCTGCGCCAGACTCTGTTTGGTCGCATGATGAACTTCGGCACCGTCGAGATCCTGACAGCATCAGACGAGGGGGTTAACGTCATGGATCGGATCGAGGGGCCGCTTGACTTTAAGAAGGCAATGCTCGATGCCAAACATAATCACGAGCGTGGTTATGGTTACCTTGACTCGCAGGGGTACCAGGGACAGGCACCGCGCCCAACGATGTCGTCTGGCGACATCCAGCGCACTCTTGAGGAATTGGCGACACTGCGTGAGCGCGGGATTCTTTCCAGCGATGAGTTTGAGGCGAAGAAACGTGAACTTTTAAGCAGGATCTAGGAGTGCGAATCCTTCATCATGTACGAACTGATTGCGCAGGCACGAGCCGTCATCACCGAACGCATCCTGGTACAGCCAAAAGTCGGCATCATTCTTGGATCGGGGCTGGGCAACCTTGCCGATGATCTTGATCAGGGTGCGGTCGTTCCCTACGCCGACATCCCCGGCTTTCACACTCCAAAGGTATCCGGCCACCGTGGCGAGTTAGCTGTGGGCCGAGTGGAAGGTTGCCCCGTGGCCGCGATGCGCGGTCGGTGCCATTTTTACGAGGGCTACTCGATGCAGGAGATAGCCTTCCCGGTACGTGTCCTCAAGGCCATCGGCTGCACAACGCTAATCGTCACGAACGCTGCCGGTGGCCTACGCCCAGACTGGCAGGTGGGCGATATTATGCGGATCAGCGACCAGATTTTCCTACCGGGGATGGTCGGTAATCACCCGTTGCGTGGCGAGAATGATGACCGACTTGGCCCACGCTTCCCTGGCGTTGTGGGTGCGTTTGAGAACGAACTTGTCCCCATCGCTCGCGATGTGGCTGCGACGCAAGGCACAACGCTGCGCGAGGGAGTCTACTGTATGCTCTCGGGGCCAGCCTTCGAAAGCGCTGCCGAGATCCGTATGCTGCAGATCTGGGGTGCCGACGCCGTGGGCATGTCTACCGCCCCGGAGGTGATCGTCGCCATCCACAGCGGCATGCGCGTCCTCGGGTTCTCACTCATCACCAACCTGGCTATACCCGACGGCCCCCCAGCCAATCACGCGGAAGTGCTTGAGGTGGGTGAACAGGCCAAACCGCGATTTTCCGCCCTGATCCGTGGCATCCTTGCTCGTCTGTGAGGAGTTTGCTCATGACTGACCGCACGCTCACGCCACTCAGTACGATCACCGGATTTGACGCCGCCTTGCTCGCAAAACTTGCCGACCCGTACTGGATAACCACCGCCGAGGAGTTCCATAGCCTCATCCGCTTTAGTGGACGTAAGGCGGTGGCATCCGCCCTAAGTTTAGACGAGGCCAGGGTAGGACTGCTCGCAATGGCTGTTAGTGCGGTGCTTCCCCAAGATACGCCCTTCGCCAGCCCGATAGATATGGAGGTTGGTGACGGGTTGATTATGGATGGCGTGCCCGGGATTGATGCCGATTCCTTCGCTGCGGTGATCGAGTTGCCTGACGTGGTTGAGCCGCTCACGAAGGCGAAGGGCATCCCCGATCCGCAGAATCAGGGTAAACGCAATACCTGTGTGGCCTTCTCGTTAGCATCAATCATCCAAATCCTCAGCGGCGATCCCACCGACCTCTCGGAGCAGTTTCTCTACTATCTCTGTAAGGAGAAGGATGGGATCAAGAGCGATGCGGGAACCAAACCCGATCTGGCCTTTCAACTGCTGCGCGATGTCGGTATTTGTACCGAGATAACCTGGCCCTACCATTCCGAGCCAGACAGCACTCAGCCCGGCGGACCTCAACCTCCTGACCTCGCCTACACTGAGGCGAAGCACCACCGGATCACCGGATTCACCCAACTCCCGCCAAAGGGTATGGCTGGCCTCAACCAGATAAAGAGCCAGCTTGCCCAGGGTAAGCCCGTGATGATTGGGATGCCAATCTACGGGCATTGGACAGGCTCGACCCAGGGGACGCTGCTGGGTCGGCTGCGATTCCCCCTGCCCAGTGAGAGTCCGCTAGGCGGCCACGCCATGTGCGTGGTGGGCTACCGCGACGACGCGAGCGCACCCGGCGGCGGCTACTTTATTGTGCGCAACAGTTGGGGTACCGAGTGGGGCAAGGATAACGAGGATGGCCCCGGCTACTGTCACATGCCGTACAAGCTCGTCTCCCAACACAACATGGTGGCCTTTGTAGCCGACGGGGTGGTAACGGATACGATAGCAAAGCCGGTGGTGACGCCGATAGCCGCTCCCAGCATCGCTACTTCGGCACGTTTGGGTAGCGCGGCAGGCGGGGGTGATAACCTGATGGCGGTTTACGCCGATTTGCTGGCGCTGCGAGATCAGGTTGATGGTCTGGCCAGCCGACTCCAGTCTCTGCTTGGCATTGGCCCTCCCGCACTCCCCGACGTTGTTGCCCCGCCTGTCGTGGCAACCCCGCCCGCACCTGTCGCCCCGGAGCCTGTACCCGCACCCATCGTCCTAGAGCCTGTCCCCGCGCCCATCATCGAAGAGACGATCCCGTACATCGCGCCCCTGGTCTTCATTAACACCGGGGCAGGTGAAAAGTCGGAAGAGCTCTACCCCAATGGCATTGACGGCACCACCGGCCAAGCCCTGCTAAAGATTGACGAGTCTACGGCGGCGAAGCTGGCCACCGGCCAGGAGGCAGAGCCATCCGATTTGAAAGAAGCCTACGGCAGAAAGCAGATCCACGATAGTGGCACGATTGCCGACGTCGATCAGAACATGGTCGCCGAGGGCCGCTGGGCCGTGGTGGTGAGTACTGCCGAAGGCGTTGATGTGATAAAAGCCATCTGGCCGCTTATCCAGCACCGCATGCGCCAAATGGAATTTCGCACGCTCGACTTTGATTTCCAGAGCGGCGACACGAACTGCGGGGTCTGGCTTGGTCGCCATACCGATGGTTTTCAGAAGAACCTCAAAGACAACTGGGGCGAGATACCTCCCGTGCTGCTGGTACGCCCCGGTGAAGAGACGAGTACCTGGCTCGCTCGCCACGGCACCTCTCAGGCTCCTGTTGATCCTTCACGCGGTGTCCCCTTCTACCTCATGATTGTCGGCCGCCCCGGCCCGCTAGACGCGAGTGATCAAGCATTCATTTCACTGAATTTCCAGTATGAACTCGATGTGTTCTGGGGCGTAGGGCGGCTCATCTTCAGCGATGAGAATGGCCGCCATCGCTACCAGGACTACCAGACCTACGCCGAGCGCGTGGTGGCCTGGGAAACCCGCGCCGATGCGGCATCGCGTGTGCGTAAAGAGATCGCCTTCTTTGGTACCAAGCACGAGGATGATAATTCTACCATCCGCAGCGCAAATGAGCTCGTCGTTCCTCTCGTCAACTGGAGCAAAACCAGCAAACTCACTACCCGCATGGGTTTTGGCCAGACGGTCTGTTTGGGCGATGATGCCACCCGCAATAATCTCGCACAGTTGCTCAGTGCCAGCACTCCGCCAGCCCTGCTCTTTACCGCCAGCCACGGGATCGGCCTGCCGATGAGCGATCCCGCCCGACTCGTGCTGAATCAGGGTGCCCTGGTTACTGCCGACTTCGAGTTTGGCAGTATTAAGCGTGAACACTGGCTGGCGGGCGAAGATCTGGACGCACTCTCCAGCGCCAATCTGGAAGGCATGATTGCCTTCCTCTTCGCCTGCTACGGGGCCGGTTGCCCGCAGAAGGACGAGTTTGTTTTTGACGCGAACAAGAAACGTCAGCAGATCGCGCCCTTCCCCTTCATCGCCCAACTGCCACAGCGCATGCTGGCGAAGGGAGCACTGGCGGTACTCGGCCATGTTGAGCGTGCCTGGACCTACTCGTTTAGCGGCACCGAATCTAATACCACCAGCCAGATCCAGCCCTTCCAGGATGTGCTTGGTCGGCTGGTGCGCGGCATGCCAGTCGGCAGCGCCACCGACCAGTTCAACGTTGTCCAGGGTGCACGGGCGATTGCTCTCGCCGAAGAGCTTGATAAAGGCTACGAGGGCAGCATCCCCAACTCAGCCAAGCTCGCCAAGCTCTGGATGGCTCGCAACGACGCTCGCAACTACGCCCTGCTGGGCGACCCGGCGGTGAAGCTGGCGATCTGAGACAAGGTTTCAGGTGTCAGGTTTCAGCGTAACAGTTTGTAGTGCGGGCTTCCAGCCTGCGGTGGTACTCCTGACCGCCTGGAAGGCGGTACTACACTACACACTGTCACGTTGGTTTGAAACGGTGTGAGCCGCCGCACCCTGTCAAGCGGAAAGGTACGGGGATGTCGAATAACCAGATCCGCACGCTCTATAACGAACTGCGCGATATTAAGCAGGTGTTCGGAGATCTCGGGCAGCGTATTGATCAGCTCGAACGCGCCTTTGCGGCGGTGCTGGGAGACGATCCTCCCGCCGCACCTGCGCCTGTAGAGGGCACAGCGCCCGCCGCCGCTTCCGTACCAGTTGAGTCCGGCTACGCTGCGCCACTGGTCTTTCTCGGCGAAGGCAGTAGCAAGAACACCGAAGAGCTGTATCCGAACGGAATTGACGGGGTCTACGGGCTGCCGCTGCTGCGGATTAACGCCGCTGTTGTGGCGGCTCTGGCGCAGGGTGAAGGGATTGATGACGATCTCCAACAACTTCATGAGGCGAAGATCAAGACCTACGACTCACGTAAGAGCCAAGAGTTGCCACTAGCTGTAGCGGTTCGGGCGAAAAAGGAGGCGCTTAGGGGTCAAGAAGAAGGGCACCTGGGGACGGTTATCGGGGTTGATCAGAACATGATCGCGGAGGCGCGCTGGGCGGTGGTGGTTCACGCTCAGGAGGACGTGGCGGTACTCCAGGCTCTCTGGCCGCTCATCCAGCACCGTATGCGCCAAATGGGATTCAGCCGACTCGATTTCAACTTTCAGAGCGGCGATACGACCTGCGGGGACTGGATCAACCGGCACACCGACGGATTCACAAAAACCCTCAAAGATAACTGGGGAGAGGTGCCGCCGGTGCTGCTGGTGCACCCCGATGAGCGGGTAAACGCATGGCTTGCTCGTCACGGCGTCTCGCAAGCGCCGGTCGATCCTACCCTCGGCGTCCCCTTCTACCTCATGCTCGTCGCCCGCCCCGGCCCGCTAAACTCCACCGACCAGGCATTCATCCCGCTGAACTTCCAGTACGAACTCGACATGTTTTGGGGCGTAGGGCGGCTGATTTTCAGTGACGCGGATGGCCGCCACCGCCTCGATGCTTACCAAGCGTATGCCGAGCGGGTGGTGGCGTGGGAGAGTCGCCCGGACGCTGCCGCCCGTCTGCGCAAGGAGATCGCCTTCTTCGGCACCCGCCACGAGGACGATAATTCCACCCAGCACAGCGCCGATGAACTAGTCTCCCCGCTGATTGCGTGGAGCAAGGCCAGTAAGCTCACCACGGCAAAGGGCATTGGTCAGACGGTTTATCTTGGCAACGACGCGACCCGCAGCAACCTGGAGCACCTGCTGAGCGCCAGTACGCCGCCGGCCCTGCTCTTTACCGCCAGCCACGGCGTCGGACTGCCCATCAGCGATCCGGCCCGCTTGGTGCTAAACCAGGGTGCCCTGATCACTGCCGACTTTGAATTTGGCAAGATTAAACGTGAACATTGGTTGGCGGGCGAAGATCTGGACGGGATGGCAAACGTCAACCTAGAGGGTATGATCGCCTTCCTGTTTGCCTGCTACAGCGCCGGTTGCCCACAGCAGGACGAGTTTATCTTCGACACCAACAAACAGCGTCCGATCATCGCGCCCTTCCCATTCATCGCCCAGTTGCCGCAGCGCATGCTGTCCAAGGGGGCACTGGCGGTACTCGGCCATGTCGAACGAGCCTGGACCTTCTCATTTACCGGCACCGAGGCCGGCAGCACCAGCCAGATTCAACCCTTCCAAGACGTCCTTGGACGGTTGCTGGAAGGCATGCCCGCCGGTAGCGCCACCGACCAGTTCAATGTCATCCAGGGTGCCCGCTCGCTGACTCTGACTCAGGAGATTGAGGAGAACATATTAGGAGCCAAGATTGACCCGCAGAAACTCTCGCGGCTCTGGATGTCGCGTAACGACGCACGTAACTATGTTCTGCTCGGCGATCCAGCGGTAAGATTAGCGATCTGAGGTGAAAATAGCCGATAGCCGATAGTACGACAGGTGTACTTCCTGACGTAGGCGCGGCTTGCAGCCGTGCGATACCCGAGGTGCGCGG
>CAIXLU010000616.1 GCA_903920315.1 uncultured Oscillochloris sp. | reverse complement strand
CCCGCTAAAGCGGGCTAGGTTAGCCCGCTTTAGCGGGCGTCGTATGCCTAGCCCGCCCGTTTACGGGCGAGGCGCTAAGCTGAATGCATGGTCGAATGTGGTGGTCGTCATACCTCTTCCTTTCTGGCATCGGCCCATGTAATCGGTCACGTTGACCGGATTGTATCACGCTCAACCAGCGTCTTCCTCCACCTCGTCAATCTCCTCCTCACCCTCATCATCCTCATCGGCCAGAGCCTCGTCCAGCCCCGCAAGCTCATCGCCGTAGGCGGCGAGATCGACCCCGCGCACGTCGAGTTTGCCTGTCACCACGTCGGCCACTAGGCGCGTGCGGTACTCGCGGATGAGGTCAATCTCGCGTTCAAGGCGGGTTCGTTTCGTGTCAATGGCTGCTGTTGCCTGGATAATGAAGGTTGAGATCGCTCTTTGTTCGTCTAATGGTAACAATGGCAGATCGACCATCTGAAAATCGGTATACGTTAGATCTTGTCCATCTCGAATGAAATCAGACGTAGCCTGAAGCGCACGAATGTAGCCATACGATTTGAAAAGATACTCAAAGAAGCTGATGTCAACATTTGCTTGGGGCTTCAGCACAACATATGAAGACCGAATTGCACCTGACGCCCATGCACGCTCAAGACCTCCTTGAAAACTTCTCATGCTGATGACAAAATCATCCTTCTCGACATGACGACGCTTTTCTAAATGCATTGATATTTTTACTACGCGTCGGCCAACCAACTCCTCAAATTTAGCTTGTGGTATGACACCATATGCTTGTGTAGACGACAACTGTACATCGTCTGGTCTTGACAGATCCTTGCGAGCCGAGAATAGGCGTTTGCTACGAATGATCTCCCAATGCTCCGGCACTTGCCCCAACCACGCCACTCCCGAGGGCTTGAGGCGTACATTAGGGTCGAGGCCACGGGTGACGGCGCGGTGGATGATCGCCTGCTTCTGCTCGTTCAGCAGGGCGACCATGCGGCGCTTGATGCGGATGAGGCGGTTGACGCGGAGGTCAATGTGGGTGAGGAAGGCGGTAATGTGGTGTTGTTCATCAATGGAGGTTGGCATAGCAACATGAAAACCTCCCATGACCGTTTCAGTAATGGCTGGATATGCAATACCAACAGAGTTGGCAGTCACTCGGTCAATAAATGAATTACTGCGAATTAAGAAACTAAGGAACGCCGGGTCAACCTCTGATCGCGGCGTTAATACGGCAAATCCCGTTGAAGCAACCAAATCCGTTTCATTTTTGTCAACAAAGTAAACAGCTTTCAAATATGTCCGAACGGTCGAGATAATAGTGTCGCCTTTGGTGAGTATGCGACGTGCCCGCGATGGAGCATCTTTGAAACATAAATTTTCTGGTCGTCTTACAAGAGAACCCGTCTCAACTGAACCGATGTCAAGGTATTTGAAAATATACTCAGGAGGAGTTGTTTCGGGAAGAACGTGCTTATTAATCGTAACCCAATGTTTTAACGGTCGCATCTCCCAATGCGTCGGAATCTCCCCCAGCGAGGGCACGCCAGAGTCCTTGTAGGCGGGGTACGGTTTGAGCGTGGGGTTTGTTACATCCATTGGTGGATCATAATCCTTTCAGACGCACTCGCGAGGCTTGTTCGTCCCCTCGCGAGGCTTGTTCGTCCCCTCACGAGGCTTGTTCGTCCCCTCGCGAGGCTTGTTCGTCCCCTCGCGAAATCTTAGGCCGGCGGGCTAAAGCCCTTGGCTGAGGCAGCGCCCGCTGACGCGGGCTACCCCTCAACGGTACGATACCTGCCGGCGGGCTAAAGCCCTTGGCTGAGGCAGCGCCTGTTGACGCGGGCTACCCCTCGCAGATGATGCCGGTAGCCCGCGTCAGCGGGCGTTGTCCCTAGCGCGCCGCTTCAGCGGAACGCCGTCAACGATACAATACCCGCCAACGGGCGAAAGTCCTTGGCTACGCGCCGTGCCCGCTGACGCGGGTTAGCCCGACAGAACAGCTAGAGCAGATCTCTTAGCTCTTGGAGATCTCCATAGTACACAGGTAGTTCCGCGATAGACGTTGAGGGTTCCTCACTATCGCATTCAAGTACCGGAATGACATCTTGGGCAGCGTGATGCTGTTTCTGTCGTTCAACATAGGCCACAACCGCAGGTAGGCGCTTACAGTCAAATGAGAAAACGCCGTACTCCTGCTGCCAGTAGATTGGAAGGTCAGGGGCAACAAGCTTATTGTACTTTGCCGTTGTAACACCCTTGACCTGGTCGATGAAGGTTGATATCGTATCCTCGTTCCATTATCCTCTCCAATAATTTCGTTTAGCAATGAGGAAAAATCAGCCCCGGCGCAAAATTGTGTAGAGCCGAATGGCACTCTGGGTGACGGCGGCGCTGCTCTGGCCGGGGAAGGTGCTATCGCCGACGAGCCAGAGGCCCGGTACTCCGGCGGCGCGTGCGCCCAGGCTGCGGAATCCGCTCTGCGCGGGACGCTGGCCTAGTCCGCCGACCATGCCCTCGGCGCGGCGGGTGTAGCGGGCAAAGCTCACGGGTGTGCCTTCTTGTTGGTAGCGGATGTGGCTGCGCAATCCCGGCAGCACCCGCTCGGCGGCGTCGAGCAGAACCTCGGCCCAGCGTGCTTTGCGCTCCTGATAGGCTGCTCGTCCTGCTGCCCGCGCCGCCCACCAAGGGACAACCCGCGTGTGTGTGCTGATGGTGATGGCGCACTGGCCCGCCGGGGCGCGGCTGGTGTCGTGGGCCGGGTGGAGTGAGATAAAGGCGGTGTTGCCCTCGCCCATGGGGAGATCGTAGTCTAGTAGTATCTGGTGGTGGGCCGGAAGCCCTGTCGGGATACCCGTGTCAGCAACCCCTACGTACAGCGTAAAGGCTCCCCAGGCTTCGGGAAGTGTCCTCACCACACGTAATAAGTGGCGCGGCGCAGATGCGCCCAGCAGGCGAGCAACATCCGGCACCGTCTGTCCCGAGATGATCAGGTGTGAGCGTAACTCTTCGCCGTTGGCTAGACGCACCCCCACGGCACGACCGCCCTCCACCAAAATCTGCTCGACCCAGGTGCGGTAGCGCAGATCACCGCCGTCGCGGATAAACGCATCGGCCAGGGTGCGGGCGATGCTCCAGGCTCCGCCCTCGGCGTAAAAGACGCCCTGGCGGGCAAGATCGAGGGCCACGCTGCCAAAAAGCCAGGCGCACTCGTCGGCGGGAACCTGGGCCGAAATTAGCAATTGGGCGTTGATGAATGCGTGCAAGGCGGGATCGGAGATCCGGTAGCGGCGCAGTTCGTGGCCGACGGTGCGCTCCAGATGCGCCAGCAGGCCGATCATCTCTGGGCGGATGGTCGGGACGACGTTCAGGAAATCGCCCATTGTCTCGGGCGGCATCGGCGGATGACGAGCGGCGAATCGCCAGACACTATCGGCGATCTGCTCCTGGTTCTGCCAGAAGCGCTCGGCGGCGGCGGATTGCGCAGGGAAAGCCCGCATGCGTTCGGCACGCCACGCCTCCGGGTCGCCATAGCGCGTTACTACGCGGTCGGGCAACCAGACCTGCATGGCCGGTTCCAGGGGCACCACCGGGAATCGCAGGCTCAATCGGCGAGCCACCCAATCGTGAGCGCCGCCGGGCTGAAATCCGCCAAAGAGAGTCGCGCCTACGTCGAAAACATAGGACGTGCCATCGGGACGCTTGCGGCGATACGAGGAGGCACAGCCACCGGGCTCAATGTGGCCCTCCAACACCGCCACCCGGTAGCCGTCGCGGGCAAGTAGAGCGGCGACAGTGAGACCGCCAATGCCCGCACCAATAATGATTGCGTCGTACATCATGCGCCCCCCGTTAGCGCGGCGCGCATAGCCACACCCAGCAGAAACAGGCACATGACGGCGTAGAAAACAGCCTGCCCACGCCCGACCCGACCCCGAGCGTAGGCGCTGGCAGCGGGTAGCAGGGCCAGAGCCACCCCGCCGTAAACTATATGCATGGCGAGGCGAGCGGGCTGGGCCGCCGCAAAGAGCAGCGGCAATCCTAGCAGAGCCTGAGCGATGATCAGCAACTCGGCCACCCAGAGAGCCGCCGTATAGCCGCGATCAACGGTTCCGCGCAGCGCGCAGATCACGCCCCAGAGTACCAGTGCGGTGAGGGCCAGAGAGATGGTGATTGGGAGGCGGGTGTGGAGTAGAGACAGATGGAGCATGGTGGATGTGGTTGTGCATACAGGCGAAAGGGAGGAGCAGGCCGTATTATACGTCAGGGCTGGTGCAAAATCCTCAGGTACCTGGTCGCCCGGCGACTGAAGTCGCGGGCTAGATTCTGCGAAGGCCGCCTGCGCGGCCTGTCTGAGCCCGCGAAGGCGGGCTTCGCGACTAAGAGCCGAGGGCTTCAGCCCCACGGCGATGCGGGGACAGGACGTTGCTCATGCCCTGATACGTATGGGCCTATCCCAACGCATACCGGCACCTGTGGGGTATAATCAACACAGTAATCACTCCAACATACGAGGTACACGATGCACCGCCTGCTGCGCCGCGTGTTGCCGCTTGCGGCGATGTTTTTGTTTGTCGCCTGTGCGCTGCCCGCTTTCCCTGGCCAGTCCCCCACGCCCAGTGAGACTCCCGCTGCCACTATCGTCCCACCCTCGCCGACGCCGATCTCCCTGAGTGTCGAGGTTCCTGTTGAGGCGGCGGGATTTCGCCTGCGCACCCCCGCTAATTGGGTCAGTAAGACTCTTTCACACACCTTGACTCTGGCACCTAGCAAGGAAAGTCTGGGCCGCACCAGCCCCGGCCCTGACTTAGTAATCACCGTGGATGCCACACCCGCCGGTATGGTGGCCGCCCAGTATGGTGCGGCGTCGGCCAGTAACCCTGAGTCATTCTTTGAGGTGAGCAGCGGCGCGGCCCAGAAATCCGGCTATACGGTGGAGGCCACCACGCCGATCACCATTGATGGACACCTCGGGCTGATGGCGGATCTGCACGGCCCGAGCGGTGCCGGGCGTTTGGTGGTGATCGTCGGCCCTAACAGTGTGGTGCGTGTACTTGGTCAGGCATCCCCTGATGGCTGGAACGCGCAGCGCGATCTCTTTGCGGCGATACTCGCCAGCCTGCGCCTCTTTACGCCCGCGATTACACCCACGCCGACGCCGGTGGGAATAGCGCAGCAGCCCGATCTGCTGCGCCACGGCCCGCCCGGCTTTGCCCTGCGCGTTGGTGGTAGCGGTGGCCCGCGTGATGCCCGCTTTGTCTCGGCACGTGGTATGGCCGTCGCCCCCGACGGCACGCTCTATCTGGCCGAGAGCAGCCGGGGTGTGTGGGTCTTCGCCCCCGACGGCACGCTGATCACGACCTTCGGTGCCGATGATCTGCTCGACGCCTACGATATTGTGCGTACCTCAAGCGGGGATCTGTTTGTGGCCGACTACGGGCGCAATGCTGTCGCCCACTTCCGCCCCGATGGCACGTTTGTCGGGCGCTGGGGCAGCGCTGGCGACGGGCCGGAGCAGTTTGGACTCTCGTCGCCCCAGCGCATCGCTCTCGGCCCCGACGGCGACATCTACGCCCTTGATAGCCGTCCTGGTGCCGACGGACAGGTTGCCACCAGCGTGATGATCTTCAGCCCCGAGGGTGCTTTGTCTCGCCGGGTAGCTCTCCCCGCCGACCTAGCTCCGGCTGACCTGGCGGTTGACGGCAGGGGTACGATCTACCTGGCCGAGAGTTTCGGTGGCTCGGTGGTGAAACTGGCCTCCGATGGCTCGGAACTGGCCCGTTTTGGCGATCCGGCAGCCACCAAAAGCCTCGCCGCTGGGGCGATTGACCTCGACCCGCAGGGCGATATGTACGTGGCTACGTATGCCTCCGGTGTGGTGAGGCTCTCGCCCAGCGGCATCGAAGTGGCGCGAGGCGGCGGTATCGCTGCGCCGGGGAACGTCCCGAGTGCGGGCGAAATTAGCCTACCCAACGGCATTGCTGTCGCCCCCGGCGGGGTTGTTTGGGTAAGCGATAACAGCGGCGAGTACAGCGCCGTCACGGCGCTGCGCCTGAACTCCGACCCGCTGGCCGAGGGGACGGCGGCGGCTGTCGCGGCCACCAACATTGCCGGAGGAACCCCGCTTCCTGAATCGGCTCTCGTGCGCCAGTGGGCCGATTCCGCTACGGCAAGCAGTTTCTACGAGCCAGACTACACCCCGAAACGCGCCGCTGGCCCGCCGGACGTACCCGATTGCATGGATAGCACCGACGCCTGGGCCTCGGCCAACCCCAGCGGCCTAGATCGTCTGGATCTCACCTTCAAGATGCCCGTCTTCGCCACCGGACTCACGATCTACCAGAACCACCAACCGGGCTACATCAGTCAGGTAGATCTGGTTGATGCGCGAGGCGAGATCATCCCGGTCTACACAAACCCGCCCGCCCTGAGCAGAACCTGCCCGCTGGTTCTGCCGATCAATTTTACGCAAACCCTCAGCCGGATCGTGTCGGTGCGGATCACGGTGGATCAACGCAGCGGCGCAAACTGGAGCGAGATTGACGCAGTGGAGCTTATCGGGGCACCATGACATCCGTCCATGCGATTCGCGCACAATAGCCGATAGCCGCTGATGTCCGATTATCGGCTATCGGCTATCGGCTATCGGCTATTTTCATGTGGGCGGACAGGCAGCGAATGGACAACCGTCGCTTACTCGCTATCTGCTCGCGGTTTTCGGCGCATCTCGTACTGCACCGGCTTGAGCAGGCGCACGGCGAGGATCAGGAAGAGCGTGGTGATCAGGAAGGTGAGGAAGAGGTAGACGAGCCAGGGCGAGGGCACCCAGACGTTGGCAAGATTGGCGCTGGGGATCGAGAAGTAAAACGGGTTCTCGCCGCTGCTTAGTGTCGCCTCGGTGATGCCGAGGGCGATGAAGGGATGCGTGCAGAGCAGCAGGCCCATCGTATAGATGTAGAGTATTCCCGGAGTGCCGTTAAACGCACCACCAATCATCGAGCCGATCACAAAAATGAAGGGGACAAAGAGCAGCACGAAGATGATACTGCCCAGGGACATCACCGTAGCTGCCAGGGTGCTGCGCATCACCGTGGACCAAAATACCCCAACGGTAGCGTAACAAACCGCCGTAGCGGCGAGGCCAACCACACCAATCACCAACTCGGTGCCGCTGACTCCGCCGAAAAGAAACGACAGACCCGCCATCGGCAGCGATGCGAAGATCAGCAGCATAGCGAAGGCCAGGGCCGAGGTGAGCTTGCCGAGGATGATCTGGAGCGGTGAGAGCAACGTCGTGATCAGCAAATCGTAGCTCTGACGCTCCTTCTCGCCCGAGATCGCGCCAGCGGTAAGGGCCGGCGTGATCACGCAGACCTGCACCAACGTGGACGCCATCACCGTAATGAAGATCGCCTTACCAATGTTGCGTCCCGCCTCCACATCATTGAAGCCGTTCGAGAAAGCACTGGCGCTAGCCGTATACACGAGAAAGGTGATCAGGCCAGTGATAGACAAATAGACGATCAGGACGATCATCGCCCGCCAGCCACGAATGCGGCCACGTAACTCACGGGCGAGTACCGGATTGGACAGCAGGTTCATAGACAGTCCCTCGATCTCGTTGTTCCGTCACCAGTGATTTGTCACGCTTCGCTTCTCTCAGCGTGACATAACGCCGGGATAGTCACTTCAATCGTCCATGCGATTCGCGCCCAACACCTGATGAAAACGAACCGTAGGGGCGCGTCGCGATGCGCCCCTACCCGACACCTGCCTATTTTCACATGAGTACGCGCAGTACCCAGTAAGCGGCCATACCCGCAATGATCGTCGCCAGAGTATTGCCGGTGCGCCAGGCCACCAGGCCACCCACGACTCCGGCGGCCAGGGGAGCACCAGCCATCAGGTGCGGCGCATCGCCCGAAGTCACGGCCAGGGGCCGCAGGGCCAGGGCAGTGAAGACGGCCACTGGCACGTAACCTAGCCATCGTCCCAGCCAGACCGGCATCTCGCCGCGCATCGCCAGCAGCGGGATGGCCCGCACGGCCACCGTGACTAACGCCATGCCCAGGATGGTCAGCCAAATAGACATCTCTAATTTCCTGATGAGACAAGGTTCGTAGATACTTTACAGTTCCCCCCCCTAGCCCCCCCGCAAGCGCATATCTTTACCCACATCTCTGCGGGCGTGGAAGGTGCTACCATAGGGGAAGGGCTGGCGGTGAGCAGGACGGGTAACAATGCGAAAGGAAGGGTGTCATGACGGCGAATGCGACGT
>CAIXLU010000615.1 GCA_903920315.1 uncultured Oscillochloris sp. | reverse complement strand
GGCGCTGGATGCCGCCGGTGCCGCCCCACCCGCGAGCGCCCCCTGGTGTGCGCCCACTCGCGCCGCTTGGGTCATCGTGTAGTTGGCCAGGAGTACCTGGCCAACCCCGACCAGGCCGAGAACGAGCAGCAGCAGGATCGGTAGCACCATCATGAACTCGACCAGGGCTTGGCCGCGCCGCTTGTGCGGTCTGGGAGTGTACTCAGCGGGCCGTTGCCTTTGGTGTGGGATCGCATACCTGCACATGACTTCCTCCTTCTCTGTTGATCCACAATCCACAATCCACAATCTGCAATCGCCCTACCGACTCCCTGGCCCGACGACGCTGCGTGGCACGAGCAGGGTTACGTCGAAGTCCTGGGCAATGAGCTGGCGGGCTGGGTCGGGCAACGGAACAACCGGGATTTCGGGCAGCGTCATACCACCGATGCTGCCAGGGAAGGCGTTGACGATCCAGACCTCGACCTCGACCTGTACGGCGATCTGTACCGAGCGTAGCGGGTCAAGAGTGTACAGATATACGTCGCTGCGCATGTTCGGCGCGGAAGGATGTGTCCAGTAGGCGTGGACCTGGCTTGTCATCTGAGTCTCGTTGATCGCTACCGGGTTCTCAACCGCGCTGCGATTCTCGCCGCCCAGGTAGGCATAGGCGCAGCCGGTTAATCGCTGCGGCCCGCTGGTCGAGTGCGCCCCGGCCCGACATCCCGCCAGCCCCCGGCTATCGGCGGATTGCGGGTCGCGCACGACTCCGTTCACCGTGAAGCCCGCCACGCTCCAGCCCACCACCCGCGCCCGGTATTCATACGGGAAGGGCAATGATCCGCCGCCAAAGGTGATCCCGCTCAGGCGCGGGGTGAAGTCCAGCACCTCACCCGCAGGCCACGCAATCTGTGCGCCGTCTGAGACATATACACCGTTGGTTGGGTTCGAGTCCTGGCTGTTTGGGTCAAGATCCGAGTGAATGGCCAGCTTGAGGGTACTCGCGCTCGGGCCGACTTCAGCCGGTGGCTGCACGACATCCGTGTTCACGCTGGCATGGTTGTCGCTCAGATCGTCACCAGGCGTGGTCGTACTAATATCGGCGGCGAAGTGCAGCGTCGTCCCGGCGGGTACCTTCGTCTGCACCACGATATGGATCTGCCCGCTGGCGTTGGCCGCCAGTTGGCCCAGGTTCCAGATGAGTACCGGCCCGCTGATGCTGCTCGGTGGCACGTCAGTCTGCACAAAATCCGCATCCGTCGGTAGGGTGGCCGTCAACACTACGTCATCGGCATCACGGGTCAGGCTCGGGTTGGCCCGGTACTGGTTGCCGTAATCAACCGTGTACCAGAAGACACTGCCCTGGCCGACGATGCTGGTCGGGCCGGTGGCCGTCACGTAGAGGTTGGGACGTATGACGCTGACACTGGCGGTGGCGCTGTTGTCGGCGAGAGTATCCGGGCGCTCCGGGGTACTCGTGGCGACGCTTGCGGTCACGCTGAAGCTGTCGGCGATGAAGGGTGCCGGGAGGCTGATCGGGATAACCCGCGTGCCGGATGCGTTGACGGCGAGGTCGCCCAGGTCGCAGGCGATCTCCCGCGTGGTCGCGGTGTAGCCACAGTCATCCGGCAACATACCCAGAGCCACGCCGGTGGGCAACGGGATACTCAGGGTCGTGCTGCGAGCCACGCCCGTCCCCTGATTGGTTGCGGTGGCGGTGATGCTGCCGCTGGTACCCACCGGAAACGGCGACGGAGTGATGCTGACGGACACGGTGGGATCGGGGAACTGGATGGCTGTGGTTGCGGTGCTGACGTTCCCGGCGGAGGTGTCGCCCACGGTGAATGTGCCTATCGTGGCCATGTTGGTCACGCTCGCGGCGGTGGTCACATCGGTCTTCACGTCGATGACCACCGTGCCGCTCGTGGTGGCCGCGAGGGTGGGGAAAACGCAACTCACCAGACGAATGGCTGCCGTATAGGTGCATACGGCACCGGGATTCTGGATGAAGCGGACGAATGCGATCCCTGTGGGCAGCGTGTCGGCGATCACCACACTCGCGGCGGCGATGCTGCCGGTGTTGGCATAGCTCAGGGTGTAGCTGAACTCATCGCCCACCAAAGCGGCGGTCGGGGCCGTCTTAGTGATACCCACCTCGGGGCGGACGATGCTGGTGCTGCTCGTGCTGCTGTTGTTTCCGGGTGGATCATTCAGCCCCGGCGGACTATTGAACGTGGTGGTGCTGATGCTGGCCGCGTTGACGACCGATTGCTGGACGGCGCTGGCCGGGGTGAGGCTAGTCGGGGCGCGCACGGTCAGGGTGACGCGCCCGGTCTGTCCGATGGTCAGGGTATTGAGGTTCCAGGTCACCACCTGCCCGACGACGCTACTTGGCGTGGGGCTGGCCGATACGTAGGTCAGCCCGGCGGGCACGGTGTCGCGGAGTTGGACGCCGTCGGCGGCCCGCGTCCCGACGTTGCCGTAATCGAGTGTGTAGGCGAAGGTACTCCCCACCAGGGTCTGTGCGGGGCCATTCTTGCTGACCCAGACATCCGGTACTCCGCCGAACAATCCCATATCAATATTGCTGTTCACGTTATTCGGCACCGACGCGATAGCGACGAAGGGGCTGGTGTAGTTCGTACTCGCATCAACATCGCTGTCGCCCACATCGGTGGCCCCTACATCGCGCAGCGTTGCGCTGAAGGGGACGGCGGGTGTGGCAAAGCGCACCCGGTAGCGTCCCGGCGGCAGGTTGGTGAAGCGGTAGGTGCCACTCGCGTCCGTGATCGAGTCCGTAACATAACCAGGTGGCAGCCCCAGGGTCACGTTTTTCGGGTCGGGGATAAGCGACACCGCATAGCCGGGGTGTCCCGGTTCACCGACATCCTGCATCCCGTTGTGGTTGGTGTCATCCCAGACCCGGTCGCCGATCTGGCCGACGGGCGCTGCCTGGGTCAGGCCAATATCAAGAGAGCGTTGGTCGCCACGGTTGGGGAGCATCGGCACGGCCATGCCGGTCAATCCGCCGCCCACCGTGCCGTAGTCCTGTCCGGCCATCTCGATGTAACCGTCAATCGCGCTGATGTCGCTGTCGGTCGCGTCATTCCCGCCCAGGTTCGGATCGGTGATCCGCCAGCCCTGCTTCACCATAACGGCGCGATTGTTGGCGGCAATGCGAATATTGACCGGGGTATTTGGCGGTACGGCGAACAGGTAGTTTCCGCTGGCGTCGGTAGTGAGGGTCGCCAGGGCTGGGCTGCTCGCGTCGCCCCCCTGGGCGAAGACATCCAGAGCGATGCCGGGGAAGGCAGGTTCGCCCGCGTCCTGCACGCCGTTCGTGTTCGTATCCTGCCACACTCGCCCGCCGACAAGAGCGTAGCTACAGAGGTATTCCACATCGCCGAGGGACGCGGCCTTGCCACCCCCAGAATTCGCCGCCGATGTGATCGTGTTCTGCGCGACAATCCCGCCGCCGGTGGAGTTGTAGACCCGCACGCCGCTGCTGGATGCTCCCAGCAGCGAGGTTGCCATCACCTGCTCACGAAGGCTGCTTGGCCCCGTGCCGCTCAGACTGACGCCCACCGCGCCCATCAGGTTGTCGTTGTGGGCGGGGGTGCTGCCGGGATAGATGTGGGTATTGTCATCAAAGTAGTCGCCCACATTCCATCCATTTACCGTCCAGGCATCCGACGGCGTGTTCGCCTGGAGCGTCCAGTTCCCACCGACCAACTTGTAGGTCAGTACGTCGCCCTGCGACAACACGGATTCCTCGTTTGCCGGTGGCTCCTTCCCAAAAAGCTGGTCGCCGGTGCGGTCGCGCAAACCCACATACATCGTCTGCCCATCCTGGGTATAGGCGATGTCGGTAAGCATCGGTTCAGGGAAGCGCACGCCCTGGGTTTTAATGAAGGATGTCCGGGCAACATCAATCGGCATCCAGGGGTTCCAACTGCTCGTCTGTGCCGGGTTCCGTGGGATAGGGTAGTAGGTGGTGCCGTCCTCACGGTGCTGAAACCCGGCGTATCGCAGACTTTGCGCCAGCGAGATCACCCAGCCGCCGACGCCCGTAGCCATGTTTTCGGTGTAGGCCATGACGTAGGCGGTCGGGTAGATCCAATCGGGGGTGATACCTTTTGTATCGGAGCTTCGCTCAGCGGAGTCGATCACCCCCACGACCATGATTGGGCGGCGGGTGCCGGTTGGGTCGTAGATCGGAGAGAAACCGATGGCGAAGGGACGCAGATCGGCCTGCACCGCTGTGCTGCCGCTGATCACGCCAAGGGGGATGGTCAGATCGGGCAACGCAATCAGCGCACTGTTACTAATGTTGTAGCGGGCGATGCTGCGGGTATTCAGGTTCATCGCGTAGAGCGTGCGCCCATCCGGCGAAACCTCCAGGTCGCCCAGACCAACTTTGCCCACCTGTTCGATCATGCCCGTGTCGGTAATATCCGGGGTGCTGCGCCCATCGTTGCCAACGTTCGGCACAATCGCCGCCAGACTCCATGTACCCGTGGCAAAGCGATATTCCCAAATCGCCCCCAGCCCAACCAGCGACAGAGAGACACTGCGTTTGAGGTAGGCGGCGACGAACAGGCGGCGGATGCCGCTGACACTCCCGTCATCGTAGGCCAGGCCGTAGGTTGAGCCCAGGCCATTGGCAATGTCGCTATTCTCCCCAAATGTCGCCACCGAACCAATCGGGGCGAGGGATGTGCGGCTGGCACTGGTAACTTGGAGCAGTGCCGGGTCGGCGGCGGGAGCCACCGCCGCGCCGGGGTAGAGTGTGTTTGCCATACTGGTCGTGGCGAAGGGAGGTGCGCCACTCAGGCATGGCACCGCACTCGCGAAGCCGCTGCCATTGGCAACCTGAGCGTGAGCCGGGGCCACCAGCGCCGTTGCGGACAGCATCAGGGTGAGCAGAATAATGGAGATGCTACGCTGTAGAGGTACATGAACCATACCGTCTCCTTAGGTATGTCGGGCTGGGTAAGGAGGTGCGTGGTGTCATCCCTCACCCCAGTCTTCTCGTAGGAGGAGAGGGACGTGGGGTGAGGGATAACCGACGACAGATTTCGTTAGGCGCACGGCGGCCGATGCCAGGTTTGATCGGCGGCAGGCGGAGGCGGCGGGGGCGGCAAAGGGCAACCATGTGCAAGGTAGCGTCCACGCGCCTCCTCACTCGCCAGGGCGTGCTGGCCAAAATTTCCCCAGAGCAACTCCAGATCGCTCAGGCTCATAGAGCGCGGCGCAAGACGAACCTTAGTGGCGCGGTTGTGGGTCATCACGATCCTCCTCACGTGTTACAGCGTCGTACAATCACTGGTACTAGACCGCATGGCACACCCAAAGAGTTCGCGTGATCGCCTAGTCATTGGGCTGATCGTGAGCAACCAAAAGTACTAGAGAGAATTGGGAGACATGGTTGGTACAGAGGGCGTATCTTTAGTGGTACGACAAACGGTGCATTATATTTGTGGGCTACGCACCATGCTACAATTCAACCCTCACCCCCTGCCCCTCTCCCAGAACGGGAGAGGGGAGATTCCGCATCAGAGCGCGTTCGGCTCCCCCTCTCCCATTTTGGAAGAGGGGGCTGCGGGGGTGAGGGCTGATTTCGTTGTCCTGTTGCGGCAAATCTGCAATCTAAAATCTGCAATCTAAAATCTGCCTAAGACCGGGGGGATGTGTGGAAGAGAGCGTGCAGCGGCGAGCAGTGCGGCGACTGACTCTTGCAGCGGGGTTGCTGGTTCTGCTGCTGCTTATCGGCACGACAGGCTATACCCTGATTGTGGGCATGAGCCTGATAGATGCAATCTACATGGTGGTGATTACCATCAGCACCGTAGGATTCGGCGAGATCGTCCCGCTCAACCCAGCCGGGCGACTCTTCACCGTCGCACTGATTGGCTCTGGGGCTGGGCTGGTGGCCTTCACCTTTAGCGGCGCAGCCGAGTTCGTCCTCTCAGGTGAGTGGCAGGAGTATCTCGATCAGCGGAGGCGTCAGCGTATGGTGGAACAGCTCAGCGGACACACGATTATCTGCGGGTACGGGCGGATCGGCAGGCATGTTGCCGACGAGCTTCACGCTCAGGGTCTGCCTTTTGTGATTCTTGATCTCGACGCGGCCAGGGTCGAGCGGGTACGCCACCGGGGTTACTTGGCCCTCCAAGGCAACGCCGCCAACGAGGAATATCTTCAGTCAGCGGGTATCGCCCGCGCCAGCAGCCTTATCTCCGCCGCCAGTTCCGACGCCGAGAATGTCTTTATTGTGCTAACCGCACGCAGTATGCGGGAGGACATCGTCATCGTCGCCCGCGCCAACTTTGACGAGTCTGAGGACAAGCTGCTGCGCGCCGGGGCCACGCGGGTGATCCTGCCCTACCGCATCTGCGGCAGGCGTATGGCAACCCTGATATCCCGGCCCGGCGTCGCCGATTTTCTCGACGAGGTGATGCACGCCAACAAGCTAGAGCTGCTGATTGACCAGGTTGTCCTTGAGGCCAGTTCATCACTCGTCGGACAAACCCTCGGTGCTGCCAATCTGCGTTCACGGCTTGGTATCACCGTCCTCGCCCTCGGACGACCCGGCGAGCGCGTGGACATCAGCCCCGGCGCACATGCGCTGCTCGTTCCCGACACCCTGGTGATCGCCCTCGGCACCCGCGATCAACTCCAGGCTCTCGCTCTCCTCGCCCGCCAGGGGTGAGTTCCCAGTAAGCGTAAGGGCGCAGCAGCACCTATGCATCCCCACCCCTGACTTATCCGAGGCTGCTGCGCCCCTCCCCCTATGATTGCGGCATATCTGCAATCTGCAATCTAAAATCTGCAATCGGCAATCGGCCTAAAGAACCCCCACGCTACTGTTGTCGCCCAACATCAGGCGGTAGGCTCGCGGCTTCAGGGGGCTGCGGGCCACCTCCACATTCCGCCCAATCAGGCTATCCTCCAGGCGATGCGGCAGCCCGCGCACGGCACTATGTTCGAGCATAATGCTATGCTCGATCTCGCTGTCCTCAATCACGCAGTTATGGTAGATCGAGGTGAACGGGCCAACATACGAGTTCAGGATACGCGTCTTCTCGCCGATGATCGCCGGCCCGCGAATGGTACTATTGATGATCTCCGCCCCCGCCTCGATGATCACCTTCCCGATCAGTTGCGAGTCTCGATCAACATAACCCTGTATCGCTGGGGCCATCTCCTCCAGCACCAGGCGGTTTGCCTCCAGCAGATCGTCTTTCTTGCCGGTGTCAATCCACCACCCCTCGTGAATATAGGGGTAGACCAGATGACCATTGCTGACCAGCCACTGGATCGCGTCAGTGATCTCCAGTTCGCCGCGAGCCGAGGGGCGAATCGCGGCCACGGCTTCCCAGATATGGTGGTCGAACATATAGATCCCGACCAGGGCCAGATCACTGCGCGGATCGCGGGGCTTCTCGACCAGACGCATAATCCGGCCTTCCTCGTCAAGTTCGGCCACACCGAACGAGCGCGGGTCGGCCACCTTCTTGAGAACAATCTGCGCGTTATAGTCGCTCTGGCCAAACTGCTGGATCAGCGGGCTGATCCCGCCCTGGATGCAGTTATCACCGAGAAACATCACAAAACGATCATCGCCGAGGAACGTACGGCTAATCTTCACCGCATGGGCCAGGCCCGCAGGCGCATCCTGCGGGATGTAGGTAATCTGTACGCCCCAGCGCCTGCCATTGCCCACGGCGGCGCGGATTTCATCGCCAGTGTCACCAATCACAATCCCAATATCGTCAATCCCGGCATCGCGGATCGCCTCGATCACACGGAAGAGAACCGGCTTATTCGCCACCGGCACAAGCTGTTTCGCACTTGTATAGGTGATCGGGCGGAGGCGCGTGCCTTTCCCGCCGCTGAGTACAAGACCTTTCATCGTCACACATCTTTCTGTAGTATGTTCCACTGCCCGCGCCGTTGGGCAGGTCGAGCGATTCTACTCGCAATTGTCAGACAAGGCAAAGATGCAAAAACGACGTAGTCACGCTAGGCAACGTGAGAGTCTTTGCACCTTTACGTCTTTGCGTCTTTGCGTTAAACCATAGGCACAAGGACGCAAAGGCGCAAAGGCACACCAAAAAGCGACGCGGGCTTGTTGCCCACGCCGCTCTTTGGTGTGCCTCTCTCTGTAGAAGATCTAGCGATAGGGCCTAATCGCGCCGACAAAGTGGTTCTGCCAGTAGCTGCTCCACACGCCCGAGACCTGCACACCATAGCTCGGGGTCATCGCGTGAACCATCTGGCCACCGCCGATGTAGATTGCCACGTGCGAGATACCGCGCTGGCCGCCGGTGCCCGCGAAGAAGACGAGGTCGCCAGGGGCGAGGCTCCCGAGATTGCCAATCATCGCGCCGTAGCTCGTGCTGAACTGACCAGCGGCGCTATGGGGCAGACCTATGCCGAATTGCCGGTAGACATAGCTCGTCAGGCCGCTACAGTCGAAGCCGCCGGGGCCACTGCCGCCCCAGCGATAGCGGTAGCCGACAAACTGCACCGAGTAGCCGGCAACATCACCGCTCGTCGGAATGTTGATCGCCCTACCAGAAGAACCCCGGGTAGCAGTACTGATACGGCTCGGCAACGCCGGGATGTTATCCGTCGTCGGCACACGTCTCACCGCCATCGGCGAGATCTTGAGCAGATCCGAGAAGATCCACGCCTTCGTGCCATTGTCGAGCTGAACCTTAAACCAATCCTTGTACTTGGCCAGCAACGCCACCTGAGAACCCGCATTCACCGAGCCGACTCGATCATAGGCGGAACCAGGCCCCTTGCGCATGTTCACCGCATCCTCAAGGACGGCACCAACGAGGAGCGGGTTCGGATCGGGGATTGTCTGAGAAACAGGCACCCGATTCACAACACCGTCCACAATCGTGAGGAATTCCTGCGTCACCCATCCGTACTGGCTACCGTACTCCACCAAGAACCAGCCCTGAAACTGCTCGACCAGGGTGAGTTCCTGACCCGCACCCATACGTGCCATACTTACGTAGTTCGTGCCAGGGCCATCCCGTAGGTTTAGACCCTCCTGAACCACCACGCCAATCTTCGGTGGAGGCGGCGGCGGGATCTGCTCATTGGGAACAACATCGAGGGCGTAGATCACCGCCTCGGGAATATCAACCAGCTCGGTTGCGACCCAGTACAGCGTCGGATCGTCGGACTGCCGAACCTGAAGCCACTCCTCGTGGCGACCGAGAACCTCAATGGACGTCCCGCCACTGATCCGGCTCACATCGTCGTAGGCCAGTCCTGGGCCATTGCGCAACTTCACCACATCGCCCGAGATTGTTGCGGAGACAACAAGCGGGGCAAGCAGCGCACTCCGCGAGCTAAGCGAGAGCGGTACGGGAAGTGCCTCACTATCATTCAGGGGGGGATCGCCAATCTGCGTAAGACTGCTCCTCCCCTCCAGGCTGATCGGGCCGATGCCGACAAGCATATTCTGGGGAACAGAGATAGTGACTTGGGGGGAAACGATAGGTCGTTCTGGCAGGTTGCTGAGCAAAAGGGAGAGGGGTACGGTCAAAACGACAACCGTATGAAGCAGGAAGCGAGTTGGGAGTTTGGAAAGCCACGTGCCGGGGGAGCTAAGCCCAGAAGCAATGGCACCGTTCAGATCTGCAAGTGGCTGAAAGCTTTGTCTGTGAAGATCATGGCGCTGGGTAGCTCGGCGTTGAAGCGATTGTAAATCAGTGTGCAGCTGCGATGGCGGCTGGTTACGGTTGAGCTCAATCATGGAGCAGTCCACCTCACTCTTGTCCCTGTGGCAGAATAGTGCGAGGCTAACGCCTGCAACACGCTCCTGGTGTCTTTCTGCAACACAGTGGCATATGGGTTGGGATACCGGGAGTCTAGCATAGGTCAGAGATCTCTGCAAGTATCAGCCGAATATCAGCTTACCCGGATCGGTGCGATGTGGTGATAATGAGCTGCCTATAATTCGGCGACAGAGAATACCGTGCTATCAGGTACCTTAGACTCTGTTGCGGTTGATGAACCGCCTCCTTCATACAAAGGTGAACGCATCTTAATATGATCTTGCAGTCCTGTCAATAGGACTCACGCATTAGCCGATTACGATACGTTAAAATGCGAATTTACACCGATGAAATTGTAAACCATTTTCTGGTTTTTTGTAAACAATATTCTTGCTGAATGGCCAGCCCCGCCACCCGGCTTATGTCTGCGGAGGTGGCGGTATCAGGCTTTAAGCGATGTGATGACGAGTAACTGATAAGCGAAGTACGAACCTGATAATTATTGTCACAGGTAATGAACGAAGACTCACACTGCACACATGCGTGATCTTTGTACGTGAGACAGCCTACGCAACCGAATTAGAGGAAGATTGCGAGCTGATCGAGGGGCCAAAACCGTGCGACAACCCGTCCAATCACGCGGTTTCCGGGCACTGGCCCAAACTGACGTGAGTCGTGACTCACGGGCCGATTATCGCCGAGGAAGAAGTACTCATCCGCCTCAAGGGTGAGGGCGCAGTAATCGGAGCAGTCGGTAAAGGCGTTGATATATGGCTCGGAGAGACGCTGCGTATTCACAAAAACCGCGCCGTCGTGGATCGCTATCCGGTCGCCGGGTACGCCGATCAGTCGTTTGATCAGCGGTGCCTCGCTCTGATCATCGCTCTCGTAGAAGACGACGATCTGGCTACGCTGGAGACCGGCGGCGGCAGCGGCCCCCGGATGTGCGGCATAAGCTGAACCGTTTAACCAACTGCCATAGTTACGCTCAGCTTGGCTGACAATGATCCGCTGCCCAGGACGAAAGTTTGGCTCCATACTGATCTGCTCGATCTCGAAGCGAGCGATGAGGGTTGTGCTGAAGATCAGCAGGATCAGCGTGAGAAGCATTATCTTGAGGATATCTATCAGTACCCGCCCCGAACGCCGGTGTGGTTTCGGGATGATGGTATTGACCGATAGCGTGAGACGTCGTGTGATGCGCGGCATATTATGGGGTACTCCTCAGTTCATTTTCACTATGCTGAGTGTACCACCCCACAGTTACGCTCTCCTCATGATGTACCATCGCTCATACAAGATTTTGCCACTGTACCGCCGTATTGTACTATCAAACAGATGTTCGTGTTGTGGGTTGTAAAAAGGCCGCCCACGCATGTAGCGTGGGCGGCCTTTTTCTCCTTACGTGAAGGCTCAACGCATCAGAATGATGATCGGGATAATCAGCGCTGCGGCGATCAGCAGCAGCAGGCCAAGGAGCTTGATCTGCTCGGTGGATCGGCGGCGGGCCAACTCCTGGCGAGACTCAGGGGCGTAGGCCACATTCGGCTGCTCGCTCATAAGTATCTCGCCAAGGCTTCCCGGTGTCGTGGTCAGGGTTTTCCAGATCGTTGACACCAGCGTGCCCACCGTTACCAGGGGCGGTGCCCAGTACGCCTCATCGGGTCGAAGGGGGCGCCCGGTGAGGGCGCAGTGGATCTCGCTATCAATCTGCACGGTGCCGTCCTCTTGACTTCGGCGTGCCGACTGGCTGATCAGATCAACTGGCATAGCAGAACCTCCTTATGCGTGCCGTGCAGCATGAATGAGCCTAACGATGCGTGTGCGGCAGCGCTGCCGTCCGATCTCACCGGGACTCCTCCCTCACCGACACTATGAGACGCGGCGCACAAATCGCTCGATTCGCTCCAGAGCCTCTTCGATCTTGTCCATTGACGTCGCGTAGCATGCGCGTACATGGCCTGCCCCGCTCGGCCCAAAGGCGTCACCGGGAACCACGGCAACCTGCTCCTCCATCAGCAGCCGATCACAGAACTGATCGCTGGTGAGTCCGAGGTGCGCAATTGACGGGAAGGCGTAGAACGCGCCCTGCGGCTCGAAGGTCGGCAGGCCGATGCTATTCAGCCCGCTCACGATCACCTTGCGGCGACGGTCGTACTCGGCCACCATGGCCTGCACGCTCTCCTCCCCGATGCGCAGCGCCTCCAGTCCAGCGTACTGGCTCATCGTCGGTGCCGACATAATCGCGTACTGGTGAACTTTGCGTACCGCAGTGGTGATGTCCTCTGGGGCGGCCAGCCAGCCCAGGCGCCAGCCGGTCATGGCGTATGCCTTCGAGAAACCACCGAGCAAGATTGTCCGCTCGCGCATACCTGGCAAGCTGGCGAAGCAGATGTGTTCTACCCCGTAGACCAGCCGGTCGTAGATCTCGTCCGAGATCACCAGCAGATCGTGGCGCTCGGCCACGGCGGCTGTCTCAAGCATACGCTCGCGGCTCAGCACGGCACCGGTAGGGTTGTTTGGGTAACCGGTCAGGATGGCCCGCGTGCGCGGCGTGACCGCCGCCTCAAGGGCTGCACCACTCACCTGGAATCCGTCGGCGGCGCTGGTGGGTACGTACACGGGGACGGCATCGGCGAAGATAATCGAGGCCGGGTAGGCCACGAAACACGGCTCGGGGACAAGCACCTCGTCGCCGGGGTTGAGGACGGCGAGGGTTGCCCCAAGCATGGCCTCACTCACGCCCACGGTGATCAGCAGCTCGTTCTCCGGGTGGTAGTCTATGCCGTAGCGCGTGTTAAGGTGGGCGGACAAAGCCACTCGCAGTTCCTTGAGGCCCGAGTTCGAGGTGTAGGAGGTAGATCGATCAATCGAGCGTTTGCCAGCCTCGCGAATGGCCGTGGGTGTAATAAAATCGGGTTCGCCAACGCCCAGCGAAATCACGTCGGGCATGGTAGCCGCGATGTCGAAGAAACGGCGGATGCCAGAGGGGGGTACGGTATTGACGCGGCGCGAGATACGGTCGGACGACATAGCGGCTCCTGTCTGGTTGGCCGCACCACTCGCCATTGAGCGGGCGCAGATAATCTTACCACAGCGGATCGGCATCTACTAGGGTCATGGGGATGACCCTAGTACTGGTTTTTGAGCAGTTGCCATTATATACGCGAGAGACGGATGGATTGCGTGAGGTGGTACTATGGCCTCGATGAACACACACCCGAAGAATCATCGTCCTGGCTGGCTCTGGTGGCTACTCGTCGGGCTGATCGCTACCAGTGCCCTGTTGCTGCGGGTAGCCACAATCCGCCAGAGCCTGCCGTATGTCGATCACCCTGACGAGCCCAACCCGATCAACTATGTGATTGATATGCTGCGCACGGGCGATCCAAACCAGCATTTCTTCCAGAAGCCCTCGCTCTTCGTCTACCTGCTGTTGAGCGTCATGAGCGTTCATTACCACATGGGAGTCGTCGCCGGTACCTACGGCGATCTCAGCCAAATGACGATCACCACCTACTTGGTGACGACGCTGCCAGGTTTTTTTATTGTATCGCGCTGGGTTTCAGCCAGCTTTGGCGCACTTACGGTTCTGGCTGCCTACAGCCTGGGGACGCGGGGGGCGGGCCGGGGCGCGGGCATCGTTGGCGCACTCTTTGTGGCCTTGCTGCCCTACCACCTGAAGTTCTCGCAGTGGGCCACCACCGATGTCACTGCGTCGTTTATGGCGTGCCTGAGCCTCGGCGCGGCAATCGTGGCCGCTCGGAACAACCGCTGGCGGGCCTACCTCGTGGCCGGTGCCTTCGCTGGCTTTGCTGCCTCGTCCAAGTACAACGCCGGGATTGTGGTGGGGGCGATTGTGGTCGCTGCCGTGGTTGCCAAAAACGATGAACAAAGCGATGGGAAAGCAGAGCTTTCCCATCGCTTTGTTCATCAAATGTCTCGCCTGATCACTGCGGGGGCTGCTGCGGTGGCCTGCTTTGTGGTGGGGACGCCTTATGCGCTGCTGAGCTTTGGCGAGGTGGGCGGCGGGGTAGTGCGGCAGTGGGGCAATTATAGCGGTGAGAACGGGCAGTACCGGGGCGCGTGGAACCTGGGTGGCTACATCGAATTTTTTACCTCCGAGGGGCTGAGTCCGTTGCTCTGCGTGGCGGTCTTCGCCGGGCTGATTTTGCTGGGTTGGCGTCGCCCGCGTGTGCTGGCGGTTTGGCTAGGATTCGCCCTGCCTTCCCTGCTCATCCACCTCTCGCGGCCAACCCACTTTATGCAGAATATGCTGCCGCTGCTGGTGGCCTGTGCCCTGCCTGTGGGGGTCGCTGTGGTTGAGGCGGGTCGGTTGGGTGCCCGGTATCGCCCATCCGTTGGCGTGGGGATTGGGGCGCTCGTGACGGCGATCCTGCTGCTGCCAAGTGCCATCACCAGCGCGGCCTACGTGGGCCGTCAGGCCGCTGGCGACTCGCGGGTGCAGTTGGTGAGTTGGATTGACCAGAACGTGCCGCCAGGGACGCGCATTGCCGCCGAGCTGAAGCCGATCCCCGGCGATACTGAGCAGCGCTGGACAGACGTTCCCTCCCTGGCCGCCCACGACATGGCCTGGTACCGCGCCCAGGGCTACGCTTACCTGGTACTTTCGGCAAAACGCTGGGGCCAGCTTGAACCAACGCCAGCCTACGCGCATCTGCTCAGCGCGGGCGTGGTGACCGAGTTCGGTTCACAGCGCCGCGACGACATGCTTGGCCCTCGGCTCCTGGTGGTTGCCACCGGCCTCGCTCCCGCCGACATACCGCACCCAATCCCCGGTGAACTGCGCTTCAGCGGGGCCAGGCTGCGTGGCCTTGCTGTTGGCGACCCCTCGGCAGATGGGAAGCCGCCCATGCTCGTGCCAGACGGCACCCTCAGGCCCGGTGGCATCCTGGGCTTGCGCACGTTCTGGCAGGTTGACGAACCCTTCACCGACGACTTTTCCCTCTTCGTCCACCTGATTGATGTCAACGGCGGGGTGCCCACCCAGCGTGATGCGCCGCCCTGGCAGGGACGATTCCCCACCCGCACCTGGCAGGTGGGGACGATGGTGGTGGACGCCAACGATGTCTACCTGCCGCCGGGACTGGCCCCCGGCACATACCGCGTCGTGGTGGGCATGTTTAACCCGACCAGTGGTGCGCGCCCCGTCGTTACCTTCAACGGTGCGCCAGTACCTATCGGCGAGTACGAGGTTGCCACGATTACGGTAGTGCCGTAAGACAAGGTTTCAGATTGCAGATTTTAGATTGCAGATTTGCCGCAACAGGATGCGCTGCATGTACCCAAACTGTCACGTACCTGCGAACCTTGCCTAAGAGATCCAGCCACCCATGCGATTCGCACACACCGCCGCGATGAAAATGGCCGCTGGTGCCCGACTATCGGCTATCGGCTATGTTCATGTTAGGAAATTCGGAAAGACACTGGTGATCACGAGCAGGGCAGTTAATCCAATCAGCACAACAACCATAGCCCAGGAGATGATGTTAAAAACCCGCCCATTGACATAATCTCCCATTAGTTCGCGGTCGTTGATGAGTACCAGCATGGCGATCAGGATGACCGGTAGCAGCACGCCGTTGAGCGTTTGGCTGGCGAGCATGGCCTGGATGAGCGACTTGATCGGCAACAGGATGATCCCCGCGCCCAGGACGATCAATGCGGTATAGACCCCAAAAAAGACCGGAGCCTCCTTCAGATTGCGGTTGACTCCGGCCTCCCAGCCCAGAGCCTCGCAGACGACGTAGGCCGTTGAGAGCGGCAAAATGGCTGCCGAAAAGACGGATGCATTCAGCAAACCCAGGGCGAAGAGCGCGGCGGCGTTTGATCCGGCCAGCGGCCCGAGACCCAGTGCCGCGTCTTTGGCGGTTTCGATCCGTAGTCCGTGTTTAAAGAGCGTCGCCGCGCAGGCGATGGTAATGAAGGCGGCGATGACCACCGCAAATACCGAGCCGATGATCACATCCAGCCGCTCGTAGGCGTAGTCCTCTACCCGTAATCCCTTATCAACAATGGATGCCTGCTGATAAAACTGCATCCACGGAGCGATGGTTGTCCCGATGATCGTCACCACAATAATGATGTAGTTAGAATCGAAGTGGAAAGTTGGCGTGACGCTGGCCTGAAGTACCTCCATCCAGGGCGGGTTTGCCATGACCCCCGAGACGCCATAGGTGAGGTACAAGGCACTGGCGACCAGGAAGATTCGCTCAACAAATTTGTAGCTCCCCTTGACGATCAGCAGCCACACACCTACGGCAACAACCGGCACCGAGATAAATTTACTAATCCCAAAGATCTCCATGCTGGCGGCAACACCGGCGAACTCGCTAACCGTGTTGGCCAGGTTGGCGATCAGCAGGACACCCACAATCGCCAGGGTGGCCCGGATGCCCATACGCTCACGGATTAGGTCAGCCAGACCTTTGCCGGTGACCACGCCAAGCCGTGCGCTCATCTCCTGGATGATAATCAGGGCCAAGGCGACCAATCCGAGCATCCACAGCAGGCTGTAGCCGTAATGCGCGCCAGCCACAGAGTAGGTGGTAATGCCGCCCGCATCGTTATCAACATTGGCAGTGATGATGCCAGGGCCAACAACCGCCATCATAAGGAGAAGGCGGGCGCGCAGCGATGGCTTCGGGCGTCCAGTGGCCTTCCCATCACGGGGCGGCGCGAGGGTTTGATCTGGTGTTTTCAAGAAGAACCTCCATCAATGGAACATCCGCGAGCTACGCCGCTGCCAGATCTCGGGCATCAACACCGCCAGTGCGTCATCAACCGTCACAACCCCAACAAGGTGTTCGTGTTCGTCAATCACCGGAATGGCCAGCAGGTTGTACTCCGCCAACAAGCGGGCGGCCTGCTCGGCTGGTTCATCGGGGTGGATCGTGGGCATATCCTCGTCCATCAGTTCCTGGAGGGGCGTCGCCGGATCGGCCAGGATGAGGCTGCGCAGCCGCACAATTCCCTGTAGCGTCTCGGGCTGATCCTGAGCTACAACATAGATAGCGAGCAAGGGATTGGGCACCTCGTCAAGCGAGCGCAGCAAGGCCAGCGCAGCGCCAACCGTCGAGCCTTCGGCGACACGCACGATCTCGGTGATCATAATCCGACCGACGCTATCTTCATCGTAGGCCAGAACGGTCTGGATCTCGGCGGCATCCTCTGGCTCCATCTTGGCCAGCAACTGTTCAGCGACCGTTTCGTCCAGATCCTCCAACACATCGGCGGCAACGCCGGGATCCATCTCTTCGAGGATGTCGGCGGCGCGCTCCTGATCCATACCCTCGATCAGGTCGGCCAAACGCGAGTCGCTTACCTCTTCCAGAGTCTCGGCCACCGTCTCGTCGTCAAGAGCCGCGACAATTGTGGCGCTCTCGCGCAGGGAGAGCGCATCAACGATCCGAGCGAGGTCAACTGGATGCAGATCAGCCAGCCGATCATAGGAAACCTTCAGGCGCACGGGCGCGGTACCCGCCAAGTAGTGCAGGTTCGCCCAGTCAATGATCTGGCCACCGATGATCCGATCAGCCAGCGCACGTGGCCCGGCCCGTCGCACAATGGCCTTCAGACTCGTGTCAACGCCGACGACGCGAAAACTGGCATCAACCTGTGTGATCTGAATATCATTGACCCGCACGACCCGATGACCAGCAATATCAATAATCTGATGATCAAGCACATCGCGACCGAGCAGCACCTCGTCTTCCCTGCGCTGGAACTGTTTGAGATCAACGCGAGCAGAACTGAGCAGCGCGACTCCACTCAGTTCGCGGAGTTGGTTGGCCGGAACAAAGAAACGCCGACGACCGGCGCGTACCACCAATCCCGTGACAGAGGGGTAGGGTCCCTCCTCCATACGGATGACGAGATCATCAAGTGTGCCAAGGGGTACATTAGTTTCGCCGCGTACCGGACGGCCCAGAAGTTGAGAGAGCAGATGCATGAGGAGCCTCCTCGTGTCAGTGTCCGCTGTGTCGGGCAGCAAAAACCCCCGTGCCGCAGGTACGGGGGTGAGGCAGCAACGCAGCGGTACGCCACGTTAGAGGCGCGCCGATACGAGGCAGCCATCACCCCACACAACTGCGAGGCATTGCGCGAGCAACCGATTGGGAACATACATCCAGATCCCTGGATGTTGGTGCGGGTCGTCCAATAAACCTCCCTGTATGAGTGAGCTTCCCGACACAAACGCCCCCCTGACTCGAGTCAGGGGGGCGAAAGGCGCAGGCACAGATGCGTGCGTCGTTTCCCCCCTGGTTGAGCTTAAGCGCTCCCACAACGTAGCGGCTATGCCGCAGTCACCTTGACGTGGCCCTTAGGCCGAACCACGCCGTATGCCCCTGAGCGTCTCTCGACGGGCCGGGACAGTGACCTATGTTCGTGGGAGCACCGCGCCTAACGAAGGATTGACACGGAATGACGGGTGCTTTTTTAGTAGATCTCTCGCAAACGTCTGGAGTATATGGCGCACGTCTTGGTTTGTCAAGACACCCGATCATCAGGCGGCGATACCTCGCCCATCCTTGGGCATATGCAATAACAAATTCTCCAGCACGAGCTGGGGATTGCCGTTCTCACGCAGTTGCTGAGCGGTCGTGCTGATGCGGCGCATAAAGGCGTGGATCACGGAAATAGGGTGGTTATTGGCCGTGTGGACGAGATCTTCACGCCGATCAATGTTGACTACGCTCTCGTGACAGCCTGCAGCAACCAGTAATACGTCGCGCCACCAGCCCTGCCAGAGATCCAGCCACGCAAAGACCGTCTCTTGCTCGCCGCCGCGATATTCTTTGGCCCGCTGCTCGGCCCAGCGGAAGGCGATGCCTCGGTTGTGGCTGTGGATTCCCAGTTCAACCAGAGCGGTCAGTTGCTCCTGGCGAGCGGTGATCGTCTCTGGCTGGGCGGCGGCGGCGATAGCCCAGCCCACGCGCCCGCCGCTCCATGCCGCCAGTAGCTCGGCATCGTCGGCGATAATGTTGCGGGACACCAGCGCCTCGGCGACCTGGCGACGAGGTAGCGGGCGCAGGCGCAGCACCCGGCAGCGCGAGACAATGGTGGGCAGCAGGTCGGTGCTATTAGAGACCAGGATGATCGTCGCGTAGTCAGGCGGCTCCTCCAACGTCTTCAGCATCGCGTTCGAGGATTCCTCGTTCAGTCGCTCGGCATCGTGCAGGATGAGAACGCGGCGGCGGCCTTCGTAGGGGCGCAGGCTAATGTCGTGCTGCCACTCGCGGATGGTGGCAATTTTCAGTTCTTTCTGGCGAGCAGCCTCGTCGGCCTTAATCGCTGCGGCCTGCGAGGCCATCCCGGCGATACGGACATCGGGGTGGCTGCCGCGCATAATCAGCCGACAGGCCCGACATTCCTGGCAAGGGTCGCCAGGGCTGCGCTCGCAGTTGAGGGCCATCGCCATATGCAGAGCCATGGCAGCCTTGCCGATCCCCGGCGGGCCGCTGAAAATATAGGCGTGGGCGTCGCTGTCGGCGAGGATGCTGTGCCGCAGTTGATCAACCGCCCACTCGTGACCGACAATATTCCAGCTCATGTATCCTAAATCTCTTCGGCTCCCCCTCTCCCGTTCTGGGAGAGGGGGTTGGGGGGTGCGGGCTGAATGGCGGCAGATTCCTGAAGGGTATCAGATCTTTCTAAACGCCAGGACAGAGTTGACCCCGCCGAAGCCGAAGGAATTGGAGATCGCCACCTGGAGATTGGCCGGGCGGGCGACGTTTGGCACGTAGTCGAGATCACACTCGGGGTCGGGTTCTTCCTGGTTGATCGTCGGTGGGATGATGCCGTGCTGCATCGCCAGGACGGTGGCGGCGGCCTCGACAGCCCCGGCTGCGCCGGTGAGATGACCAATCATTGACTTGATTGAACTGACCGGGACGCTGTGGGCGTATTCGCCAAACACCTGCTTGATCGCCCTTGTTTCAGACACATCCCCAACGGGGGTGGACGTAGCGTGGGCGTTGATATAGTCCACCTGCTGTGGATCAATCTGGGCGCAGTACAGGGCGCGGCGCATAGCGCGGATGGCCCCGTAGCCGTCTGGGTCAGGCGACGTAACGTGGTAGGCGTCGGAGGAAGAGCCGTAGCCCACCAGTTCGGCGAGGATGGGCGCACCGCGCCGACGGGCGCTAGAGAGTCGCTCAAGCACGAAGACGGCCGCGCCCTCGGCGGAAACAAACCCGTCGCGTAGGCTATCGAAGGGTCGCGAGGCGCGGGAAGGGTCGTCGTTGCTCTGGGTGCTGAGGGCGCGCATGACGCAGAAGGAACCCAGGCTGAGGGCGGTGATCGGAGCCTCCGCGCCGCCGGCGACCATAATCTCGGCGTCGCCCCGGCGGATTACCTCGGCAGCCTCACCGATGGCCTGAGAGCTTGCGGCGCAGGCGGTGCTAATTGCCGAGATATAGCCGTGCAGTCCGAGTTGGATGGCCACCTGGCTAGAGGGCATGTTCGGCACCGCCGCCGGGATGAAGAAGGGGCTGATCTTCATTGGGCCACGCTGCACCATCGTAATGACGGCCTGCTCAACATCGGGCATCGAGATGGTGCCGCAGGCAATCAGCGTGCCAATATCGTCGCGGTTGCCCGCATCAATGCGCAGCCCCGCCGCATCCACAGCCATACGTGCGGCCGCCACGGCAAACTGGCTGGAGCGCGACATTCGTCGCGCCTCCTTGGCGTCCATAAACTCTTGCGGGACGAAAGCTGGTACCTGACCGGCGATCTGGCACGGGAACCCGCTCGGGTCGAAGTGGCTAATCCGGCTAATCGCGCTGCGCCCGGCAATCAGACCCTCCCAAAACGGCTCGATGCCGACGCCGAAGGGTGAGACCACACCGATCCCGGTGATGACAATCCGCCTATCTTCGCTATACTCATCGGGAAAGAGCCGCAGCGGCGCGGAGATCGGATCGTCGTCCAGCACTGTGGAGAGGAGTTTGTCAATGCGCGACTCCAGATCGGCCTCGGAGGCATACTGGAAGAGGGCCAGTAGCTCGGCGCGCAGCGTGACCCGTCGGCTTGTTGATGTCTGCGCCATGTGTGTTACCTTGCGCTATGCCCAGAACCAGTTCGGGATTATAGCACGGCGTTCGGGGGCCGTGCAAAGTGACGAGTACGAGTACACCATTCAATGATGCACCTTACCACCCTTACGCCTGGCCGCCGTGCGCTTCTGGTTGCGCTGATCTGTGCCGGTACGGTAGCCCTGGCCAACCCGATGGGTCGGCTTGCCCTGGCGATGCCATTGCTGCTGATCGCCCCAGGCTACCTGCTGGAGCGCATGTCACCCACGGCCCAAATCCCTATCCTGTCCCGATGTACTCTCTGGATGAGCCTAAGCCTGAGCATGATCGCCTTGCTCTATCTGTGGCTCTCAACGCTCGGTCTGGCCCTGAGTACGTCCCTGCTCTGGGGCATAGCTTCCCTACTCGCACTAACCAGTCTCGCCTCCGCCTGGCAGGATCTCGGATCGGCCTCCCGCCTCCCGCCTCCCGCCTCCCGCCTCCCGCCTCCTGCCTCCTACCCCCTGCCCCCTGCCCCCTGCCTCCCTCCTCCCTCCTCCCTCCTCCCTCCTCCCTCCTCCCTCCTCCTCGCCATCTTCGCAATCACCCTCTGGGCGCGTATCTCCCAGGTGGAAGGGCTGGCCCTCCCGGCGTGGGTTGATTCGGTTCACCACGCCCTGATGGTGCGCGTCGCCGCCGAGACCGGGATGCTGCCCACGTCGCTGCGACCATACCTGCCGGTGGATGATCTGCCCTACCACTGGGGCTACCACGTTTTTACGGCCACTCTGCTGCGCCTGAGTGGGCTGGCTCTCCCCGATACGATGATTTTGTCAGGGCAGATCCTCAACGCTCTTTGTAGCATAGCGGTAGCCGGACTCGCCGGTTATCTGTGGCGACGCCCGTCCGCCGCCGTGGGCGCGGCCATCGCCGCCGGGCTGATCTCGATCATGCCTGCCTACTATGTCTCCTGGGGGCGCTATACCCAACTCAGCGGCCTGCTAATGCTGCCGGGGCTGGCTATTGCCTGGGGCGAGGCGCTGCGCGGGTCGGGGCGTTGGCGCTGGGCGCTGGTGACTTTGCTGATCGCCGGGCTGAGTCTTGTTCACATGCGCGTGCTGATCTTCGCCCTGGCCCTGCTTGTG
>CAIXLU010000614.1 GCA_903920315.1 uncultured Oscillochloris sp. | reverse complement strand
GCTGGCAACTTCGGCCACACATATGATCGTTTATTGGGGGCTTGCGGCCCCACCTAACCCATGCACGTCTCCCAACTGAGCCTGCGCGACTTCCGCAATTACCAGAAGCTCGATCTCCAGACATCTCCGGGGATTAGTCTGCTCTACGGACCGAACGCCGCAGGCAAGACGAGCGTGCTGGAGGCGCTGTTTTATCTGGCCACCACCCGCTCGCCGCGAATCAGCGCCGACCGCGAGCTGGTGCGCTGGGATGCAGTGGGCGAGGCTGGGGTGACGCCGTTCGCTCGCGTGGCCGCCGAGGTGCGCCGCAGCACGGGTAAGGTGCGCCTGGAGGTAATTGTGCAGCGCCGCGCCGATGAGGACGGCCAGCTTACCACGACCTCGCAGAAGCTGGTGCGAATTGACAAGCGCCCCGCCCGTGCGCTTGATCTGGTGGGCCAACTGCGCGTGGTCATTTTCACCCCCGCCGACCTGTCCCTGGTGGACGGCCCACCCACCGAGCGGCGGCGCTATATTGACATTACCCTCTCCCAGCTCGACCCGCATTATGTTCGTACCCTGGCTCAATATCAGAAGATTACGCAGCAGCGCAACAGTCTGCTGCGATCCTGGCGCGAGCGCCGCCGCCCGATGCGCGGTGTGGACGATGAGCTTGGCTACTGGGATCAGGAGCTTTCGGCCTCCGGTGGCTACCTGCTAGCCGAGCGGCTACGGGCGGTGACGGATCTCAACCTGATAGTTGGCCCGCTCTTCTGCGACATCAGTGGCGGGGATCTCCCCCTGCACATTGAGTACCGACCAAGCCTCAGCCTGGATGGGCCGCATGACGCCGGAGGGCTCGCGCAGCGCCTGACCCAGGAGCTTAAAGCTACTCGCCACGACGAATTGGCTCGTGGGCAAACCCTGATCGGCCCGCACCGCGACGACCTGGGCTTTACCGTGGGTGGAATTGATTTGGGACGCTATGGCTCACGCGGGCAGCAGCGTAGCGTCACCCTGGCCCTGAAGCTGGCCGAGGCCGACCTCATGCGCCAGCGCAGCGGTGAGTCACCGGTGCTGCTGCTTGATGATATGCTCAGCGAGTTGGATGCCCGACGCCGCACTCACATGTTGGAGGCGATCCGCCGCCCCGAGCAACAGACGCTGATCAGCGCCACAGATCTGAGCGACTTCGGGGCGGAGTTCCTTGCGGAGATCACCCGCTTGCGCGTGGAGGGGGGGCAGATCTATCCGGGGTAGGGGAATGTTCATCTTCTTTTTACCGCATACCAATGAGGTTTATCAGGGTTTTCGGGCGGGCGACTGAAGTCGCGCCATCGGGGCGTTTCGCCGGGCGTCGGCCTGCGCCGACGCCGGAACCGCCCGCGCAGGCGGGCGGCCGGCCATCGGCCCCGCGCCGCGACTTCAGTCGTCGGATGCGCAACCTATGTCACCCCCCCGGCGGTATAGTCTCCGTAACCGAGTCTATGTGCCGGGGGGGCCATGCTCATCCGTCTCGCGATTGCCTGGATGCTCGGGGTGGTAGCCGGGTCGCTGTGGTGGCCGGGGGCGGGAGGGCTGTGGGTCGTCGTTGGTGTGGGGGGAGTGATCGCCCTCGCTCTGCGGCAGAAACCGCCTGGGCGCGATCTAGCCCTAGCCCTTACCTGTGCCGCCCTCGGCGCTCTGCGCTACGGGGCCAGTGTGCCGCCCGCCGGGCCAGACGATGTGCGTCGTATGGCGGGGCGCGGCGAGCTGACCGTAGCTGGGTACGTGTCCGGCGACCCAAGGCGCAGTGAGGATGCCCAGCAAGTGACCCTCCAGGTTGATACCGCCCGCCTGCGGACGGCAGTGCGCCCGGTCGAGGGAAGTATCCTGGTCGCCCTGCCGCCCTTCCCGATCTATCGTAACGGGGACAGGCTGGCGGTGACGGGGGTACTGAAGACTCCGCCTGAGGCCGAGCGCCCCGGCGAGTTCGACTACCGGGCCTACCTGGCTCATCGCGGCATCCACGTACTGATCCCCGAGCCAAAGGCGGTGCGTCTGTTGCCGACGACGAGCGACGGGCCTCTGCGGCTCCTCTACGACGTTCGCGAACACTGTCGGGCCACCATGATCCGGCTGCTGCCCGAACCACAGGCATCCCTGATCGTCGGCATCCTGCTCGGCATCCAGTCGAGCATCCCCGATGACGTATACGCCAACTTCTCGGCGACTGGCACCAGCCATATTCTGGTGGTTTCGGGCTGGAACTTCACCATCGTCGCCGCGCTCCTGGGCGGGTTCACCACGCGGCTGAGGCTGCGACGCTGGCCAGCCTTCTGGATAACCCTGGCGATAATGTGGCTCTACGCCCTGTTCACGGGCGGATCGGCGGCGGTGCTGCGTGCGGCGGTGATGGCCAGCCTGATGGTATTGGCGCGCAGCAGCGAGCGGCGTAGCGAACCGTGGACGCTGCTACTGGCGGCCTGCTGGATCATCAGCGCGGCAGATCCGCACACCCTATGGGACTTAGGCTTTCAGCTCTCGTCCCTCGCCACGGCGAGTCTCTTCGCCTTCGCCCGCCCGGTGGAGGGTTGGATTGGCAGCCGACGGCCCTTCGTCTGGCCCTGGATGGCCCCCTTCACCGAGGCGCTCACCGCCACCCTGGCGGCGCAGGTGTTGACCTTGCCGCTCATCCTTTCGGCCTTCGGCAATCTCTCGCTGATCGCGCCCCTGGCCAACGTCCTGCTGGTGCCGGTCGTCCCCTACGCCATGCTCTTCGGCAGCATGGCCCTGGCTGGCGGACTGCTCTGGCTGCCCCTTGGCCAGGGACTTGGCATGCTGCTCTGGCTTCCACTAACCTGGATCGCCCAAGGGGTATCACTCCTCGCCAGACCATCCTGGGCCGCCGTGATCATCCCACCCCTGCCGCTCTGGGCGCTGCTGACCTATTACGTGGTGATTGGCGGGGCGTGGTGGTGGCGTATGCGACGACGATCTTAGTACCCGGCCCGTGAACGGGCGGGCTACGGTTGCGAAGCCCGCCCGTTTACGGGCCGGGCGCTTGGGATGACAGCGTGCCTTTTGCGGTAGTGCCTCTTTTCGCATCAGACAACCATGCGATTCGCGCACAACACCCGATGAAAATGGCCGCTGATGCCCGGCTATCGGCTATCGGCTATCGGCTATCGGCTATTTCCTGGTCAGATCGTCCACAATATCTGTCCGATCATGCCGCCCAGGAATGCCATCCCGATCAGGAAGAGCAGCAGGGCCAGGCGCAGCGACCAGACCTTCACCCGGCGCATGCCCTCGCGGGCGCGGCGCATGGAGCTGAGGTTGTTTTCCTGGTAGGGGTTGGCCCATGGGTACTGCACCGCCAGGGCCGCGAGCAGGGCCAGGAAGAGCGCGCCCAGGCTGACGCTGCCTAGCCAGCGCACGCTGAGGTCGCGGAGGTAGGGCGGGGTGGGGTTGGCGCTGAAGGCGAGGAAGGCGAAGAGTGCGCCGTACAGCCCGGTGATGAGCTGGGTGAGTGTCTTCGCTCCCTCCTCTAGCCGATCCAGGTTCTTGCTCTGCTGTTCGGCGAACCAGGCCCGTAGCTGGCGATCTTCCTCGGTCTCTGGCCCAACTGGACGCATAGCGATTACCTCCTCTTGGCGACGGCTACCTTGTAGTATTCGGGGCAGGCCGGGCGCGGGTGCGGGTTGCGGCAGGGCAGGCTGTAGATCTCCTCGTCGCTGCGGTAGATAACCTGCTGCTTCAGTTGGTCAATCTCGTCGCGGGTCCAGGTGTTGATGTAGCCGCAGTTCGGGCATGTATAGGTAATCTTGTCGTCGCTCATGGCTCAGTACCTCTCAAGGGGTGGGTCGGGGCGCATCGCGAGGCGCCCCTACGGGATTGCGATGTGCCCATTGGGGGTGGGTAGGGGCGCATCGTGATGCGCCCACCGGCGTGGGTCGGGACGCATCGCGATGCGCCCACCGGCGTGGGTCGGGACGCATCGTGATGCGCCCACCGGCGTGGGTCGGGACGCATCGCGATGCGCCCACCGGCGTGGGT
>CAIXLU010000613.1 GCA_903920315.1 uncultured Oscillochloris sp. | reverse complement strand
GGCCGCTCAGCCCCGCCCACCGCCCTGGCCCGAGTGTCAAGCGTTTCGATTAGGTGCAGGGAGGCTCCCATACGGAAAACTGGCCCAACGATTGTGCTTGACATGGGATCCACCATAGAATGGCGAGAGAAGGCGTATTCTCTGGCTTCCATAGGCGACGGATACCCGGTGCCGTCACCGTCTGATCAGCGGCAGAAAAACCTGCGCCCCAGGATGAGATACTGGCAGATTCAGCGGGAGCAGTGCGTCATTTCCCCAGGCTGCGCTACCGACGGTGACGCCCTTCACCGTGAAGGAGACGCTGCGCCCCTGCTGCCCGCAGCCTGGCGCGTCTGCCGTCGCCCCGCCGACGTGGACATAGTAGACGACCTGGCCGCCCACCAGATACGTCGTCCCCGTCCCACAGACCACATCGCCCACCCGCGCCACCACCGGCAGCCCGGAGGCTGCGTTGAGACCCTGAGTACTGGCGACAGATCCGTAGTAGGTAGCCGGCGGTATCGTGGCGGCGAGTGCCTGCGGGGGCGGCTCGCCGCTATCGAGCGCAGCGGTGGTCGGGCAACTAGTTGTCTCGCCGGGGGTCAGACTGCTACGGAAGCGTAGAGTCTCGGTCGTTGCGCTGGTCGAGGCGACCCAGTAGCCCTGGCCGAAGGACATGCATAGGCCCGGCGTATTTACCCAACTCGGCACGGTCGGGCTATAGAAATCCCACGGATCGCTCGGCTTGCCCGGGTTGTAGTGGTAGACCGCACGGTACTTCCCGGCGACCGGAGCCATCGCGCTTGCCACGGGCCATGCTACCTGGGATGGGTATCCGATCATACTCCAGCCCGGCGCAAGGTCGCTGACCAGGCTACTCATCAGCGCATACAGCCCTGGCCCCTGAGTTGGGATCGATGCCAGGTTGAAGTAGGTGTCCAGTGTCGTGGTGATGGGTGTCCACGCCGTTGCCGTCGGGTTGCGGTAGTAGACCTGGATGCCCGTCTCCTCACCCGCAGGTACTTCGCTATCCAGGTAGCTGAAACTCAGGACACTGCCGGTCAAGTTGGGGGTGTTGGGCGCGGGCGAGGTGGTGAACTGGTAGCCCTGTCCAATCAGCGTGGCCCACGGCGGCAGTGCCGGCAGACTGCTGGTAGTCTGGAACAGCAGGAATTGGCCGAGGGCGAAACTGAGGTTGGTACCCACCAGTTGCACGTCGCCTTCGGCTGAGGAGACCGGCGCTGCGCCGGTGCGGATGAATGAGCCACCGCCCATCCGGTTGTATCCGCCGCCGCCTATCCGATTGTACCCGCCGCCGCCCATCCGGTTGTACCCGCCGCCGCCCATCCGATTATACCCGCCGCCGCCCATCCGATTGTACCCGCCGCCGCCCATCCGGTTGTACCCGCCGCCGCCCATCCGGTTATACCCACCAGCGTTCCCGTCCATTGCGAAGTTGGTCACTGTCTCCCAGATCGGCTCCCCGTTTGGCGCACGATCCGCCGTCTCCAGGTGGATGTAGGCATTCGGCAGCGGATATTTCAGGGCGAATGTGCCACGATAGATGCCACCACCAGCGTCGCTGATCGTGGCGGGATCCGGTCGCGGATCGTCGTTCAGCGGGTAGAGCGTTGCCGTCAGAACGTTCGTGCCCGGCGGCAGGCCCGTAACCATTACGTCTAGCGTGATTGAATTGACCGGTGTAACCTGAATATCCGGCTGCCAGGCGGGGCGATGGTGAAGAGTCAGTTGTTCGCGTCCGGCACGGATCGTCTCACAGCCGAAACGCGCCGCCGTCGGCTCGAAGAGACAGATCTTGTCGCCCACCCGCGCACCCCGCGCCAGCACCTGATCATTATTGGCCCGACCCAGCGGCGTCAGTTGGGTATAGTCGCTGCTCGGCTCGCCGTGGCTATGTTGGAAGAGGTAGGCCCGCGCCGTCAGCGCCGGGATGACTCGCCCGCCTGCATCGTCTACGGTGTAGAAGATCGGCACCGCGAGCCGGGCGGTCGCCGTAAGCGGGTCAACCGCGTCAATCTCCGTGAGTGCCAGGGGTAGCCGGATCGGCCCAGGCGGTAGGGTGCCCACCGCGAGTCCCGGCGGACGCAAGGCCGGATAGAACGTCGTCATTGTCTCCCAGTCAGCCCGCTTCGTGGCCTGGTTCGAGAACGTCGTCGCACAGCCAGGGTTCCAGCCCGCACGGGTCTGGTATTGCCAGATGGAAGCATAAAGATCACCCATCAGGCCGGGGCAACTACTCACCGGCACCACTTGGCCCTGAACTAGGCCAAGGTAGTTATCTCCCAGGAAGAAGAGGTAGTGGCTCAACTCGTGGACAAGAGTGCGCGGCCAGTCGTCGCTGAGGTTGCCGTTGGAGCTACCGAAGCGATTCCAGATCGCGCCCATATGCACCTGGCCGAGGCCATAAATGACCGTGTTCAGGGTCGTCGGATCGGTGATGACCGAGGTGGCGACGCCGCCGATCATCGCTGAGGGGCGGACGCGGTTGGATGCGTAGATCCGGATGTCGGCGTCGTCCCAGTTCTCCCGGTCGTAGAAGATCGTGACGCGACCCAGGGCGGCCTGACCATGACTGGACTGGAAGAGTAGCTCAGAGGCGCGGGCCAAGTCGGCCTGGAGTTGGGCCGTGAAGCGGGCGTCGTAGCGGGCGTCCCACTCCACCGAGACGCCCAGATCGAAGAGGGCCAGGGGATGTTCAAGGGAGACGGTGACGGTCTGCACGCCGGACTGTGTGACGGTGAAGCCGCTGACCCCGGCGGGCGTGGTGATGATATTGGTAGCGTAGAGGCGCACCGTCGGCGAGTAGGCATCGCTGTAGGGGCCAGGGAGTGGGACAGGGGCCAAGGCGATCAGTGTATCCGTGAGGGCCAGTGTGCCGCGACCGGGCAGGTAGCCGAGTGAGTCAGAGGTATAGGCCGGTGCGGTGGACGAGGGGGCGAAGAGTTGCTGATCAAGCGGCAGGGTGTCGTTGAGGCGAAAGACGATGGCATCGGGCATGGGGTGCGGTGGCTGTTGATCATCAATCACCCGCACCTGGGTGCCGCACACGCGGAAGGGAAAGGTGGTGGCGACCGCTGAGGGGTATTGGAAGAGCGGCACGCCGTTCTGACCGCTGGTCAATGCGGGCAGAGCGATCAGCCGCACGACGACATTGTCGGACTGGCCGAAGACCCCGGAGGCGAAGGTGTCCCAGTTGAAGGTGTGCTGCTGTCCACCCGGCTGTAAGCGCACCGCGCCCGAGCTACGAGCGAACGCTGTATCGCAGGCCAATTGTGTGCTATGACTTCCTTCCTGGTTTTGCACACCGATCGTTGCGCTATTCAGCGTGCCAGACATGGTGAGATACTGAAACGTGATGCTTCCGTCACGGCGCAAGACGACCTCGAAGGTATAGGTACCGCTCCCTGAGACACTATAGTGGGGGATCTGATAGTACTCCACGACAAACGTGTTGGCGTCAACCTGCTGATAATAAATCTGTCCGCCCGCGCTAGGGTTCAGGTCGTCCCAGAACGGCGCGATCATGCCGGGCGGCGCGGTTGCGTTGGGTAAGCAGGAGTTCATGGGTTTGGCATTGGAGGGCGCACGCAGCGACAGCCAGCCATTGCTGCTGACCCAGATCTGGTTTGATGCCTGGGTGTATAGAGGCAAGCCGAACCCCAGTGGAAGTGGCCCAGCAATGCTGTCGTCGCCCAGATTCAATGCCGTCCCGGTAGTAGTGATATTGATCCAGCCCATGAGTTGCGGATAGACAAGGTTGTACGTGGGGTATGCATCCAGGTTTGTCTGATTGGTAGCCACGGCCGGCTTCCAGGTTCCGCCGCCATCAAGCGAGTATTCGCCGCGCACCTCGCGCACCGGGTCACCGTCCGGGTCGGCGAGGGTGAAGGGAATGGGGATAATCCGGCTGCTGAGAATCTCCGGGGTAGAGTAGAAGTCAGCGTTGTGCGTTCGCCCCGGGCGGGTCACACCGATGACAGGCGGGTTGTTCAACAGACGTGTGCTGGCCGGCTTATGGCTCAGATAGACTAGGCTTGGCTGATTAATATTGCTCAGAACGAGATCCAGGGTGCCGTCGCCATTCAAATCTCCCATTGCGACACCGCCTGTGGCATTGCCGCCATTTGGATTGAGCTGATAGGCTGGCAGAAAGTCTCCCGTGCCATCGTTCCGGTTCAAGTAGACCATGCTCCATCTACTAACCGGGCTATTATTAATAAAGCCACCATTGCCAACAAGGATATCAAGCGCTCCATCATTGTTCAGATCACCTAGCGCCATATCCATTGTAAAGTTACCTTCCAGGTTGAGAGGGGCAACGGTCGGCTTGAAGCTCCCCTTCCCATCATTCAGGTAGACCTGGCTTGTCTCAATAATGGTGCCGCCATTACCAAGGACAATGTCAAGGGCACCATCACCATTCAGATCTCCCACCGCTACCTTAAAGGTGTAATTACCATTTGGGTTGATCTGGGCGGCAGTCGGGCTAAAATTGCCATGCCTATCATTTAGATAGACCTGACTCGGCTGATCGTAGTTACCGAGAACCAGATCGAGGGTACCATCGTTATTGAGATCTCCCAGCGCCACACTATTTGTATCATTGCCCTTCGGGTTGATCGCCGTAGCTGTTGGAAAATGGCCAGCGCCATCATTGAAATAGACCTGACTGGGCTGACCAGAGTTACCAAGAACCAGGTCAAGTGCACCATCACCATTCAAATCACCTATCGCCACGCTATAGGTGTTGTTCCCATAGGGATTGAGCGAGGTAGCTGTGGGGAAGTGGCCAGTGCCATCATTCAGATAGACTTGGCTGGGCTGGCCAGCGTTCCCAAGGACAATGTCAAGCGCACCATCGCCATTCAGGTCGCCTACCGCCACGCTATATGTGTTGTTGCCATAGGGAGGATTCAGGAGCGTAGGTGTGGAACTGAAGTGGCCTGTGCTATCGTTAAAATAGATCTGGCTGGGTTGACCAAGGTTGCCGAGGATGAGATCCAGCGCGCCATCGCCATTCAGATCACCTACCGCCACACTATGTGAATTGTCATTTATTCCGTTCAGCGGGGTAATGAATGGCATATTGAAGCCATTATGGAGTACAATCTGGCTGGGTTGACCGGTATTTCCCAGAACAAGATCCGGCATACTGTCGCCGTTTAGATCGCCAAGGGCTATGCTCCTTGTGTAGAAGACACCGGTCGGGTTGATCACACCCACTTGTGTGAAATTACCATTTCCCTGATTCAGGTAGATCTGGCCTGACTGGACAACATTGCCAAGCACAAGATCAAGTGCCCCATCACCATTAAAATCTCCTACCACGATGCTAGAGGTAAAATTACCTCCTGGGTTGAGTGCAGTTGTGGTGGGACTGAAGTTTCCCTGCCCATCGTTCAAGTAGACCTGGCTTGGCTGATTGCTTTGTGGGCTACCATTGCCTAGAACGATATCGAGAGAACCGTCGCCATTCAGATCACCCAGCGCCACACTATTTGTCAGATTGCCTGCTGGGTTAATCGTGGTAGGCGTGGGATAGAAGTTTCCCAGCCCATCGTTCAGATAGACCTGACTGGGCTGACCGGTGTTTCCAAGGACAATATCGAGCTTACCATCACCATTCAGATCACCCAGCGCCAGGCCACTGGTACTGATACCATAGGAGTTGAGGGAAATTGCCGGGCTGAAGGAACCGCTGCCATTGTTGAAGTAAACCTGGCTTGGTTGGCCATTGTTGGCTAGGACAATATCAAGGCTGCCATCGCCATTCAGATCGCCTAATGCCACCCGGCCTGTATTATTTCCTGCCGGGTTGAGCTGATCTAGTGCAGGGCTGAAGCGACCTGTGCCATCATTCATGTAGACCTGGCTTGGCTGGCCGTAGTTACCCAGGACGAGATCAATTGTGCCGTCACCATTCAGATCGCCAGCTGCCACGCTATAGGTAGAGCTTCCGTTGGGGTTGATAGGCGGATCGATAGCTGTAAAGTTGCTATGCCCATCGTTCAGGTAAACCTGGCTCTTACCTACGATCTGGCGTTGGAAGCCAGCACTTCCAAGGATAATGTCGAGAGTGCCATCACCATTTAGATCTGCCACCACGACTGATGATGTATATTGAGAATTGCCAAGATTGAGGTACCCCGAGTAAGGCCCGTCGGCAGCGCTCGCTATTTGTGCGCTAGGCGCACCCGGTAGCATTGATGCGACCATCAGCAGCGCGACGAGAAGAGCACGACATGACATGCGATGTTGCATAGTGGTCCCCCTATCTGGATGTGTGACTCTGCGCAGTAGCCCGATCTACACTACTCTTGCCCCCTGGCAATTCAGTTCGGCCTGCCCCGCCGCCCGCAAAGTCGGCTCTGACGAATGTACAGACAGATACGAGTCAGTTTCATGTCAAACTCCTTCCTGTAAAGTGTGCATAATCTCCCGATGCGCCGCCACCTGCTCCAGAAACCTCTTCTGTGCCTCAGGGTCGGCGATCTGTGCGGCACAGGCCAGCAGTTCGGCACGGGCGCGGGCCAGTACTGCCGATGCGCGTAGGTCGCCGTTCGCCCGCAGCGCCTGGATGCAGGTGAGGTAGACCACCATCGGCTCTTCGGCCCCGTCGAGCGTGCCGGTCGCCAAGTGGGTCAGGATCTCTTCAGCGAAAACGAGTGCGTGTGGTACATCGTCCTGTGCCAGAGCCACTCGCACCAGCCCGGCGAGTGGTTCGGCTACCAGCGCCGGTGAGCCGACCTCGCGCAAAAGCGCGGTGGACTCCTGGAAGGCGTGGGCTGCCGCATCCAGATCGCTCAGTGCCAGGGCCACATTGCCTAGCCCGCGCTGTGCCCACCCAGCCTGCATACCGTCGCCAATCGACTCAGCGAGATCCACGCTGCGCTGAAAGTATGTCCCTGCACGGGCGTGATCGCCTTGCGCCACGGCTATCAAACCGAGATTTCCACAGGTGAAGGCCATCTGCTGCCGGTCGCCGATTGCGCTGGTAATGACGTAGCTCTGCTCACACGAGGCCCGTGCATCGGCATCGTCACCCAGGTTATGCTGCGTGAAACCCAGGTTCCCGAGGATGTGTCCCTCAAACCGGCGGTCACCAATTGCTCGCGCTACCGTGAGACAGTGCTCAAGATAACTGATGGCCGCAGTCAACTGGCCTTGTTCACCCGCAATTCCGGCTAGATCACTGAGGGCGTAGCCCTCCATCCGGCGATCCCCGCTCGCATGCGCTATGGCGGAACTGCGCTCAAGGTAGTCACGCGCCAGCAGGTAACGGCCCTGGTCGGCGGCCACAGCGCTGAGCGCGCTGAGGGTGACACAGATCTGATGGTTGTCACCGGCGGTAGTGGCCAGTGCAAGACTCTGCGCTAGTTGCGCGTGCGCCGCTTCATAGGCCCGTTGGCTGCGCAGTACCCAGCCCAGGCGATGTACGGCCGTGGCCTCTAGCCGCACATGTCTGGCGGTCTGCGCCCATACGGCTGCCTCACGCGCTGCGCGTTCAGCAGTTGCGAAATCACTGGTATCGTTTGCGTAGCAGGCATGGCGAAGAGATACCTCAGCGCGGATCGCCGGGTCAGCCAGGTCGTTAGCGAGGATCGCCAGGGCCATCAGGTCGGCCCGCTGGGCCTCGCGCTCACCACAAAGTGCGTAGATTTGCTCACGGGCCAGCAGCAGTGCGTAGCGATCTCTCACATCGTCGGGTGGAGCCAGATCGAGCGCACGACTCAGGTAACTAATGGCAGCGACGTTGGCATAGCGCGCCGCTGCCGCATCCCCCGCTCGCCGCAGGTACTCACGTTTCTTCGAGAGGTTATTGCTCTGTGCGTAGTGGTAGGCCAGTACGTCGAGCAGTGCGTCGGCGTCGGCCCCCGCGTGCTGCTCCACGTAGCTCGCCAGTTGCTCGTGCAATGCCGCTCGCGTGGCCGCGCCCAGGCTCTCATAGGCCACCTCGCGGGTGACAATGTGCTTGAAGAGGTAGGCCAACTCTGGCTCAGGCGTATCCAGCGGCGTCAACTCACGCTCCGCCAGTTCCGCCAGTTCCACCGTGAGTCCCGTGGGTGGGACCAGACGAGGAAAGGCTCCGTGCAGCCATGCCACTAGGAATCGTCGCCCGATGACGCTCGACGTTTTAAGGATTACCTGTTGCTGCTCGCTGAGCTGATCGAGTCGACTTAAGATCAGGCGGTGTAAGCTGTCCGGCAGTTCTGTATCCTTGAGACTCGCCAGTTCACGTGGGTCAATATCCCGATCATGCAGGTAGTGGAGCAACTCCTCCAGATAGAAGGGGTTGCCTTGGGTGCGCTCTATCAACTCCGCGATCAGCTCGGTCGCGAGCGCACCATCCCGCGTGGGGAAGAACTGTTGCAGCTTCGCCCGAATCAATTGCTCGGTCGCCGCATGATCAAGGCCCGAAAGACGGATGGGCGTGAAGTTCGGTACCTCCGCAATCCGCACGTCCCACGCATAATCCGAGTCGAATGGGCGATAGGCCAGCACCAGGAGTACCGGCAGCATCGAGATCGCCTGCACCAGATCGGCCAACAGATCGGCTGACGCCGCATCAATCCAGTGGGCATCCTCCACCACGATCAACAGTCCGCCGCCTGTGCCCTGTGCCTCGCGGGTCACCGCCGTCAGGCAGTCACGCAGGAGCGCATGTAACGCCCCCTGGCGATCCTTTGGCTCCAGGCTCTGGGTGAAGTCATTCTCTGGTACAGAGAGCCCGAGCAGCGGCCCTAGAAGGGGGATCGCGTCGGTACGCTCAGGTGCCCAGTCCTTCACACAGTCCTCCACCGTGCGGATCTGTTGCTGTAGCGATGCTGCCGGGTCGTGATGAAAGATCGCCCGCCAGATCATCTGCCAGACGAGGTAGGGGCTATGCGTGCCGGTGGATAGGCACGCACCGCCGTAGCCGATCATGCCGCGCTGATAGGCCATCCGGATCACTTCGGCAACCAGGCGTGATTTGCCTAGCCCCGCCTCGGCGGTAATACCGAGTACGTGGCCACGTCCAGTCAACACACGATCGAGTATCTGGCCGATCTGGGTGATCTCGTCTGCCCGACCGACCATCGGCAGGGTGTAGGTCGGCTCGTGCAGACGCACGGCGCGCTC
>CAIXLU010000612.1 GCA_903920315.1 uncultured Oscillochloris sp. | reverse complement strand
GCGGCCTTATCGTCGGTATCGAGCAGGCGGAGGAAGGTGGTAATGGGCATGGTATCGTTCCTATAACTCGGCAGGGCTGATGCGGATTCCGCAGGTTGCTCGTGCCGTAGGTGTAAACGCCTCGGCTATGACGTGTGAAGGCCGCTGAAGCGGCCTCAGTCAGGCCGCTTTAGCGGCCTTCGTAGAATCCTAGCCCGCCCGTTTAGGGGCCGGGCGCGTGACTCAGACCGAATAAGCGTATAATAAGCGTAGCGACGAGCAACAACGGAAGGAATAAGCTCATGACAAGCATCACGCTTGACATCGCCGAAGAGCACCTTAAGGCATTACAAGCGCGGGCGCAATCGCTTGGCATCACGTTAGAAGACCTCGTGCGGCTAAGCATCCAGGACATCATACATCGTCCATCATCTGAGGTGCAACGTGCCATTGATTATGTCACCCGTAAAAATAGTGAACTCTACCAAAGATTAGCATGATCCGCTATGTCACCCTGAGCGATATTTTGGCTATCTATCAAACCGTCATCACCCAGACGGGCGGCTTGGCTGGCGTTCGGAACATGGACGCCTTAGAATCCGCTGTGGCGCAACCCAGAGTAACATTTGACCACCAAGAACTCTACCCGTCTTTGCATGAAAAAGCGGCGGCGTTAGGCTTTGCGCTCATTTGTAACCACCCTTTTGTTGACGGGAACAAACGAGTTGGTCATGCGGCAATGGAGGTTTTTCTGCTGATCAATGGTTTTGAAATCCAGGCTCCGATTGATGAGCAAGAACAAATCATCTTACAAGTAGCCATTGGCAGCATGAAGCGTTCTGACCTAGCCCTCTGGGTTGAACAACATCTTGCGCTGAACCCCGCATTTCTTTGAGGGGCGAACCTCATCGCCCGACCTTCTGTAGCACATACGCCGCCGTCTCGACCATCGCGGCATCCAGCACACCTGCACCCAAATCGGCAAACACCGTGGGTGGAGCCTCGTTGAGCAGAATCTCCTCACGCCACTTCTGGAAACTGGTCAGGAAGAATCCGGTGCGTGAGGTGATCGCACCAAGCATGCCGTGAGGATTCAGCACATCAACGCCACGCTCCACAAAGGCGGCGTACATGTCGTTCTTGGTGCGTAGATATGCCTGCTCAAAACGTGGCTTCCAGCCCGCGCTGGCCGCGCCAAACGGCGGATTCATCAGCACCACATCGTAGCGCCTGCGGCAGAGGTCAATGAAGGCGAAGCCCTGGGCGGCATCCTCGGCAAACAGGCGGCGGCGATACGCCCCATCGCCCTCGGCAAAACCGGCGTAGCTTTCCAGCGCCTTATAAATACGGCCCTCGGCCTGCTGCCAGAAGCCCTCATCAGTAATGCCAGACGCATCAATGTCGAGCTCGCCTTGGCGGGTGCGCGAAGCTGCGTCACTGAACAAGCTATTCTGGTCATAGCGGGGACCCTGGAACGCCTGCTTCTTGCCTTCGGCGATGACTGCCTTAATCTCCTGCTCAATCTTCAGCAGCGAACCCGCCTCACCTGCCAGGGTCATGGCCTTAAAGATCAGCGGCAGCATCTCGCCAATCACACGATCCTCGGGCGTGGCCCCAAGCTGGCGGGAGATAAACTCCTTCAACATGTCCAGATCACCGGGCATCGGCTCAGCGCAGACAATGTTCGAGCGCGTGATCTCGGGGCGGTTCTGGGCGCGGACACCCTGCTCACGCCACCTGCGCTGGGCACGCAGCCACAGCGAAAGCCCGGCGATCTGCACCGCACGCGGGTCAATGTCTACGCCGTGGATGTTCCGCTCGACAATCAGCCGGGGTACATCGCGCAGGAAATCTTCTTTCGAGGCGTAAACCTCGTGCAGCGGAGCGTCCATCGGTACACGCTCCAGAGCTGACGGGCCGCGCTCGGCCTCAATCTCCCAGGCTTCATCGTAGATCCGCTCGAAGAGGTCGAAGGCGTAGAGACCGAAGTGCATTGACCCACAGGCCGGATCGAGCATCAGGATATTACGCGGGTCTTTGATAGTGATCAGTGGTCGGTGGTCAGTAGTCAGTGGTCGGTGGTCAGTAGTCAGTGGTCGGTGGTCAGTAGTCAGTGGTCGGTGGTCAGTAGTCAGTTTGGCATTGTCATCTTTGCCTTCACTGGCAACTGACAACTGATCACTGACTACTCCCTCACTGTCCTCACTGACCACTGACAACTGATCACTGACCACTCCCTCACTGACCACTCCCTCACTGACCACTCCCTCACTGATCACCAAATAACGGCAACTCTCCACCAGTCCCGTCTGCCCCTTGGTCATCTCGTACCAGGTGCGACCAAGGGTATTGTCGGTCAGAAACTCGACCACGTAGCGCGGGGTGAAGAACTGGTTGCGCACCGCCAACTCGCGGCTATTGCGCGGTGCGGCTGACGCGGCGCGCATGGCCTTGCGCTCATCCTGACTATTGAAATACTGGTAGATCCAGCCCAGCGTCTCGTCCTCGGCCCAGAGGTCGGCAATATCGAGGTGGTTAATCATGCCGAGAAGCAGGAGCAGGGCCGTCTCGCCGGGGAAAAGTCGGCCCTCGGGGGCGAAGCGGGCGAAGAGTACCGGCAAATCCACGGCCAATTCGTCGAAGAGGCTGAACAGGTAACAGCGGTAGGCGTCGCCCGTTTCGCCGAGGGAGGTACCGGCAATGCGATGGTAGAGCTGGAAACCCTTGGACTGGTAGCCAGCGGCGAGGGACTCGATCAGCAGACCACGCGACTCGGCCATGCGCAGGGCAGCCAGCCGGTTGAGAACCGTGAATGCCTGCTCGCGCACCATGCGGTCGAGGATGTCGCGACACTCGCGGGCGGGCCGCGTCGCGAAACCGGGCAGGTAGTGCTGGGCCGTCTCGCGGAGCAGGTGGGCCGTCTGGTACTGCACATCACTCTTGCCCATCAGGCTACTCAGATCCGCCACCTCACCACTGGCCGAATCAATGCCGTAATCCTGCGCAAACTGCCGGGTAAACTCAGCGGTCAGCAGGTCGCGGGCATCACCGACGAAGCGGGCCAGGCGATTGCGGGTGGTCTGGTCGAAGGGCATTTTGGAGTCTCCAGTGGTCAGTGGTCAGTGGTCAGTGGTCAGTAGTCAGTGGTCTGTGGTCAGTAGTCAGTGGTCAGTAGTCAGTGGTCAGTAAGAGCTGCGCAGACAATGCAGAACTAACCACTGACCACTGACTACTGACCTAAGCTACGTACAAGACCGTTAATAATGCGCCCGACCTCGGCACATTGCAGGAGCAACGGATCTGTCTGCTCGGCGGTGAGGTATTGTAGCCGTCTTGCGATGAGCAACTGGGTCTCGACCTCTTGGAGTGAGCCATACGCAATCGAGAGAAAATGCTGAAATTGCTTGGTTGAGTTTCGGCCTTGCCCCTCCGCAATGTTCGATGGGATAGAAACGGCGGCACGTCGAAGCTGGTTCGTTAGGCCATAGGTCTCTTCTTTGGGAAACGCTCGCGTCTGCTCATATACGGCCACAACGAGATCCATCGCCTTCTGCCAAGCAATCAACTCCTGATATGTTCGCACCTTTGTCATCGCGATACCCTTTGTAGTCAGTGATCAGTAGTCAGTAGTCAGTAGTCAGTTCTTCTTTCCCCTCGCTGACCACCGACTACTAGCTACTGACCACTGATCACTGATCACTGACTACTTCAATCGTCACTTCGACATCGTGTGTCTGCGGGTAGGCGAACGCACTGCGCAGGGCTTCAAGCTGCTCGATGAGCGCGTTGAGTCGCTCGGCGCTGCGCACTCGCGCCGGGATAGAGATGGCGTGTCGCACCGGATCGTGGTACTCGCGTGCTTCCTTCTTGTGGCGCTCACGCTCCAGGAACTCTCGGTCTGCCCTGCGCTGGTTTGCCAGGTGCTCAATCCCGTGCTTTGTTTGGCGCACGCGCTCCTGGAGCTCAAACTCGCGGTTCAAGAGCTGCCGCAGGCCCGCGAGGTCGCCTGTGGCGTTGGCCGTCAGCGCATCGAACGTGGCGACCTGTGCCGTTTGCTCTTCCTGGTTCAGCTCTGGCCAGCCAGGAAGCTGTTGAAGATTATGCTGGGCCTCGCGGATTGCAACTGCCTGCGCGGTGGCCAACTGAGAGACCGCCGTAGCGACGCGGGTGCGGATCGCGGTCAGCGTACTGCGCAGGTCGGCGGCATGGCGAACGAAGCCCTCATCGGCCAGCCGCTGCCCCAGGAGGGCGAGATCCTCGGCGAGGTCGTCGCGGAGGTGCCCCGGAATACCGCTGGCG
>CAIXLU010000611.1 GCA_903920315.1 uncultured Oscillochloris sp. | reverse complement strand
GGGGCGTCTCTGAGACACCCCGCCGGGGCGTCTCTACCCAGGACAGTTTGGGTACATGCACCGCGTCCTGTTGCAGCAAATCTGCAATCTACAATCTGCAATCTGAAATATGTCTAAGGAGTCCATTGTGCCCAATCGTCTTTTGCTCATCATCGTACTGGCCCTGACCCTCGTTGCCTGTGGTGCCCAGCCGTCCGCCCCCGCCCCAACCGCCATACCTGTTGCCACCACGCCATCCGCCCCAACCGCCTCCGGCCATGGGTTGCGCCAGATCACCCTGGCTATGTCGTACATCCCGAACATCCAGTTTGCGCCATACTATGTGGCCGCCGCTAAGGGCTACTATAAGGATGCTGGACTGGATGTCTCCTTCGACTACAACTTCGAGAACGATGTTGTCCAGCGCGCCGCGTCCTGGCCAGAGAGCAAGGTCGCCTTCGCTACGGCGAGCGGTACCTCCGTGCTGCTCGCCCGTCAGCAGGGCCTGCCGGTAAAAACCGTTCAGACGCTCTACCAGAAATTCCCGGTGGTCTTCTTTGCCAAGTCATCCGTCGGTCTGAAGAGCGTGGACGACCTGAAGGGCAAGACGGTGGGAATCCCCGGTCGCTTTGGCGAGAGCCTTTACGCCCTGATGGCGGTGCTCTACGCCAACAAGCTCGATGAGACGGCCATGACGGTGCAGGAGATTGGCTTCACCCAGGCCCAGACCGTGCTTGAGGATAAGGTGCAGGTGGGGATCGGCTATGCGATGAACGAACCCGTGATTCTGCGCCAGCAGAATCAGCAGGTGGACGTATTGCGCGTCGCCGACATCTACAATTTGGCCTCGAACGGGACTGTGGTCAGTGAGGCGCTGATCACGCAGGAGCCGGATCTGGTGCGCCGTTTTGTGCAGGCATCGCTGCGCGGGCTGCGGGATACCCTGGACAATCCGGATGAGGCGTATACACTCAGCCTGACTTTTATCCCCGAGGCCAAGCTGGGCGACCCCAAGCTCCAGCGCCAAGTACTTCAGGAGAGCTTACCTTTCTGGCAGAGCGACCAGACCACCAGTGCCGGACTTGGCTTTACCGACGTGGATGTCTGGACGAAGACGGAACAGTTTATGCGCGACGCCAAGCTGCTTACCAAGCCGGTGGATGTATCAAGCGCATTCACTAACGATTTTATTAAATAGTTCTGATTAAAAATACCTTCGCCAGTTAGCTAGTGAATGTGTTGGTGGAGAGGAAACTATAAAGTCCTCACCACAAAAACCACCATTGTTCACTTTCATTTCCGGCGAAGGTATTGTACTATGACAGTATCGCAGAAGTAACGCTGTGAGATGAACGGGGGTATCATCAGTTCACATCTGATATGGAGGGAGTCCACAATGCACTCATCGCTTGCTCGACGATTGAGTCCTCTGGCACTTATTTTAATTCTGACATTATTCCTCGGCAGTATCACCCCAGTCGCCACCCTCGCTCAGAACCCACCTCCCACATCCACTCCTGCCCCCGCTCCCACAGCCACTATGGGTTCTGATCAGAATGCACCAACCGCTGTTGAGCCAGTGCGTCCTGACGGCTACATTCCTCCGCCCCAGATCCGCGATCTGAGCAACGCCGAGCTGTCGTCCCTGGCCTTCCCTACCCAAATCCAGGGCGACATTAAGCTCGATCTCGTCATTAACCCCGAGCGCATTCGTGCTGGTAGTGTCCTCACCTATACGTACATTATCACCAACACGCGGAACGCCCCTGTCAGCAACATCCTCATTCGCGCTCGCTGGACTAACTTCAAACGACTGAATACCTCTGGCATGTACCAATACTGCAAAGAGATCGACTGCCGACCTGCTATCGCCGCAGACAGTCTTGAGGCTGCTATCGCTACCGATGTGGCAGCTCCCAGCGATACCGAGATCGTCTACCGTATTTCCTCGGTCATAAGCCCAACCCATTCGGGACATTTCAGTGTGGTGCTTAACACAAGAAACGATCAGCGCCCCCTCACCGGCCAGACGATAAAGCGACCGGCAGGATCAGGTCAGTTGGTGGAGTCAGCAACGACCGCCCCCATCAGTGAGGATACAGCTAGTTCGATGATCGTCGGCCCGGTGCTGGTGCTGACAAAGACGCCAGCGACAGCCTCAAAGCTGATTAATGTGGGCGATACGGCTGAGTTCACAATCACGATTGGCAATGCTACGGCAACCAGCGATATGGTGGGCACCAGCCCACGAATTGACGCCATCCCGGCAACTAATGTCATCCTCACCGATATTTTGCCACCGGGCAGCGAGTTTATCAGCGCCGACGGCCCGGCGGATACCGTGGCCGACCCGAAGGTGGGGCCGGTACGCTGGGTGATCCCCGGCCCGATCAATCCCGGTAGCACGTATGCGGTGAAAGTCCGCTTCAAAAAACTTGATGTCAATACCGAGTGCGGTACCCTGGCGAATAAGACGTACAACGTCACCAGCGACGAGGTTCCGATTGAGATAGGCAAGACAACGCGCTATACGGTTGCCGGGCCGACCTCTAGCGTTACCGTGCGAACCCCGTTGGTCGTCTCGGTTCCCACGATTGTACCCGCCTCACCTGTCTTCGGCACCGAGGCGACCCTCACGGTTCAGGTTCAGAGCTACGCGACGCAGGCCATCCCAAACCTAGAGGTGCACTACACCCTTCAGCCAAACGCCTGGTATATGCCGGGTCGGGCCGTTCCCACGCCCACCTCGGCACCCGACGGCACATCAATGGGTGGAGAGGTGATTTGGAAGATCAACATGCCTGCCGGTACGATCTCCGCGCCTGCTAGCCAGACCGTCACGCTGGTTGTGCGCGGCGACTACACCACCGGGGGCACTGGCACAGCCAGCGTGATTGCGCCCCAGGGTCTGCCCTCGGCATGTATCGTCCCGGTAAACAGGGGGGTTAGCTTCGTGCAACGCATTGAGGCGGCCAAACTCGCGGGGCCTGATGAGGTAAAGAATAGCAGTGGCCAGTATGTCGTGCGCCGAAAGGATACGTTCACGTACCTCATTCAGCTACAGAACAAGGGTGTTACCGACGCAACTGACCTAATTATAGACGACATTTTGCCATCGAGTACAGGAGCTGATTTCTCGTACATCAGCGGATCGTCCACCCTTGACGGGAGAGCGTACGAACCTGATCCGATGGATGTTATGAACGGATCTGGTGGATCGATCACCTGGCGCAGCATCACCGTCCCGGCAGGACAGAGCGCCAGCCTCCAGTTTAACCTCACTGTTGATGGCAACGAGTTCCTTGACCACTGTAACACGATGAATGTGACGGCACCGAATGAACTGGTGAAAATCATAGCGAACAAGGTTTGTGTACGCATCAACCCGCCGATTGTCATGACCAAGACGGCGAGTCGCACGTCAATTGACGGCAACAAAATCAGTGATACCAAGGAGGTTACCTTCACCCTGGCCGCAGATAACCAGGATAGTGTGCCCCACGACCTCGCACTCTACGATGTTGGCGGCAACTTTGCGTTTGTACGGATGCTGAACAATGGGACTGACCCGACCCAGGCCGACGTCAATGTGCGTAACTACGAGTGGCCCCGTGTCACCATCAACCCCGGCCAGCACTACGAGGTGAGCTTTGTGGCCAAGCTGGTTCCAAACAGTTGCGCCAACGGCAATTACAACAACGACCTGAACTTCCGCTTCTGGCCCAGCATCGGCGGCAACCCTGTCATGGTGCCGAGCGTCCCCCCGGCTCGCGTCACGGTTCAGTACCTCTGTGGCACGACCATCGCAGACACAAACATGATCAGCTACAGTAAGACGGTTGATGTGGCTGTCGTGAGCCTCCGCGATCGGCACCTGTTCACGATCAGTGTCAAGAACGAGAACCCGGCCAAGGGCGCAGCGCGCCCGAATGTCGAGATTGTTGACGTGCTGCCATCTGGCTTTACCTATGTCGGCATGGGCGTCAACAGCGTTGTCAAGGATCAGCCGACGGTGACGACTCGTACTGACGGTCGTGTCCAGATGACGTGGATCGTGCCAAGCATCGCCGCGAACGCATCAACCACTGTGCAATTCTACGCTCGCTCGGGCGATATTGTGGGTACCTTTACCAACTGGGTTCGTGCCAAATCTGATGGCATGCTAGGTGTAAAAAACTGCCCAGTAGATACGACGCAGAGCTGTAGCGGCTACCTGCGCGTGGTCGAGGATGGCGTCACTCAGATCTACGCAACCCGTGACGTGCGGGTCGAGCCTATGGCAACACTCGAACCCTCCATTGACAAATCGGTTTGCGCACTGTCGGGCGACGCCCGTATCTACACCGTCTCCCTTATCAACTCGAATCGCCACGCTTACAGCAGCACCCAGGTAACGGTGACACTGCCCATCGGCTTGCACCTAGATTCGGTCAGTAGCACGACACCTACACCGCTCATTCTTTCGCAGGATGAGCGTGGCACAATAGTGCTTTGGGAAAAAATCACCCTGTCCCAAAAGCCATCGAACGCGGCCGTGTCTCAGATTGACCTAGAATTGAATCTGTTGGTCGGACAGTCGTGGGATTCCATGCAGCCTAAGGTTGACGCCTCTAGCCCTGACGGCGCGCTACCGATGAAGGATGGTATTCTCGACCCGACGGTGAACCTCTGCGTGCCGGACGCGCAGCCGCGCATTGCCCTTGATGCAACCAAGCGGCGTCTCGTTAAGGATGAGGAGTTTTACTACCTCATCTCGCTGATGAACCCCGGTACCACGCCGGTCACACTGACCGTCCAGGACACCCTTGACTCCAAGTCAACCTACATTGCAACGGTGCAAGGATTATCGCCGAACACCGTGAACAATGGCATCCTTACCTGGAAAGACATCATAATCCCTGCGGCGGCATCCAACGGGAAACCGAGCGTGGTGACGATCATCTTTAGGGTAAAGGTCAGCGGGGCCAAAACTGGCGACGTCATCCCGAATAACGTCACAGTGACCCAGAGTTCCATCCCTATGAGTACTGACAACGGGAGCCTGGATGTGACTATCATTGATACGATCACGAAGATCTTTCTCCCCTTTGTCAAGAAGAAATGATCGTGTTGACTCCCGCTCACTCTCGGAGTACACTATTGATTGACCAGTCAATCAATAGTGTAGGGAGGCACCCATGCCGCCGCGTGACGAACATGACTATGAGGATCGCCGTCAGCAGATCATTCGCGGCGCGCTGGACGCATTTGCGGCAAAAGGCTTCGACAGTGCGTCGAACAAAGATATTGCCGAGGCAGCCAAAATCGGTTCGCCAGGGCTGATCTATCACTACTTTAGAGATAAGGTCGATCTGCTCCACCAGGTCATCCTAGAGCAGATGCCGCTGATCGAGATCATCGATTCGGCGGAGGCGATGATGGATAGGCCGCCAGAGGAAGCCCTGCCCGAAATGGCACGTAAGTTGATGGGTGCCATCCACCAGTGGCCGACAGTCGCCATTGCTAGGGTGGTGATTGCGGAGTCGATGCGTAATAAGCGCGTGGCCAGTATGGTCAGCGACATCGGCCCAGGGCGTGGGATGCGAATCCTGGCAACCTACCTGGAGCGACAGATGGACGCCGGGCGGCTGCGCCGGATGAACCCGCACATCGCCGCCCGTCTGCTAGTCGGCCCCATCATCGCCTACATGATCACGGGCTATATTTTTGAGCAGCCCGAGATCCAGAGCGTTTTGCCCGAGGAGATGGCCAAGCAAACAATTGAGAGCTTCCTGCGGGCGATGGCACCTGATGGTGCGTAGGGAGTACGAAGCGAAGCGTCCCGGTAGTCGGGACGCTTCGCTTTGCTCTGCGTAACAGCGTAACGTATGTGCCGATTATCCCTCTAGCAGAAGCGCCTCAGGGTCTTCGATCAGCTCCTTGATTCGTACCAGGAAGCGTACCGATGTGCCGCCGTCAATGAGGCGATGGTCGTAGGAGAGGGCGAGATACATCATCGGGCGAATGACGATCTGGCCACCAATGACGACGGCGCGATCCTCGATCTTGTGCATGCCCAGGATTCCGACCTGGGGCACGTTGAGGATGGGTGTGGACATCAGTGAGCCGTAGACGCCGCCGTTGGTGATGGTGAAGGTGCCGCCCTGAAGATCGGCCAGTCCCAGACTGCCCTCGCGGGCCTTCGTGGCTAGGTCGTTGATCTCGCGCTCCAGGACTGCAAAACTCTTGCGGTCGGCATTGCGTAGCACCGGTACCACGAGTCCCTCGTCCACCCCCACGGCAATACCAATATCGTAGTAGCCCTTGAGCAATACGTCGTCGCCCTGGATCTCGGCGTTGACCATCGGGTATGCCTTCAGCGCGCCGACAACGGCCCGCGTGAAGAAGGACATAAAGCCCAGGTTGACCCCATTGCGCTCCTTAAAACTCTCCTTGCGGCGCTTGCGCAGATCCATCACTGCGCTCATGTCTACCTCGTTGAAGGTCGTGAGCATGGCGGCGGTCTGCTGGGCCTCCACGAGACGCCGGGCGATGGTGAGCCGCCGACGGCTGAGTTTCTGGCGCTCTTCGGGACGACCGGGGGCGAGAGCAGGAGGCAGGAGGCGG
>CAIXLU010000610.1 GCA_903920315.1 uncultured Oscillochloris sp. | reverse complement strand
GTTCGGAGAGGAACACGCGCACCCCCAGGCGTAAGCACGCGCTCGACCGCAGCGAGCGCCGCAGCGTCACTCATCTGCGCCAGTTCTCGTTGCCGCACCTCGGCGAGTGCCAGGGCGGCGTGGCGCCACTGGCGCATCCACTGTTGCTGCTGATTTGGCTGTTCCACGAGATACCTCACTGTATGAACCGACTATCCGAAAAGCACATTGTAGCACCTCCAAGGCATATCGGCGGGGTAAACGCTTGTTTGACATCGCCGACTGTTCTGTCATGCGCGCTGTGAGGGCGAGGCGCGAGACCCTGCCTGCCCACGTGGCATGCAGACTCAGTCCCCCTGTGCGGCGCGGAAGAAGTCGCGCATCGCCGGGAGATACGCGGCGTTCCCCGCCGCGTTGAAGGAGTGTGGCTGACCCGGATACACCACAAACTCGACTGGCTTTCCCGCATTTCGCAGGCTCTGAAAGAGAGCCTCCGGCCAGAGGCGCGGCACCGTCTCATCCTGATCGCCCCATATAATCATGGTGCGTGCGGTAACAGAGCGGGTGAATCCAAGCGGGGAGAGACGCGTGTACAGATCAGGCGCGGCGGCGGGCGTCACCGGAAACTCGATGGTCACCAGGTCAATCACACCGCTGCGCCGACCGGTCGGCTGGCCTGTATGCAGATGCGTCCGATCAGCCCGAAAGGCGTAATCCTCCGCGATGTTCGATGAGGCCGGCGAGTAGATCAGGGCGGCGGCGATCTGGTCGCTGACGACGATTACCTTGGCGGTGACCGCCCCGCCGTTGCTATGGCCCCACATCAGCAGTTTGCCGGGCCGCGCATCGGGTAGGGCTTGAGCCAGTGGAATGAGATTCAGGGTGTCAATTACATGGCCGGCGCGGAAGATGTTGGGCGCATCATCCGAACCGGCGTGGCTGCGGAAATCCGGCGCGATGGTCAGGAAGCCCTGGCGGGCCAGGTAGTCGGCGGCGAGCGTGGAGCCGTTGCCCGTCTGGTAGGTATCGAGCGGGTAGTAGCCGTGATTGAGAATGACCACGGGGAAAGGGCCGTCCCCGTGGGGGCGGTTGAGCATCCCGGTGATACGCAGGCCATCGCTGGGGTAGGCAATCAGATAGCGGGTGAATGACGGCGTCTCCTCCAATACACGGACGAATATGATCACTCCCCCACCGTAGGTTCGGCTGCGTAGCCCCTCTATCGTCAGCGGGGCGAAAACTGCGTAAGGGTCGGGCGTGGGGCTGGGCGGCAGCGGCGTGGGGCTGGAAGGGGCATGCGTAGCACGAGGAGCAACCACCACCTGGGTGGGAGCAACCGCAGGATCGGCAGTGGACATGGCTGCAGATGGCGCGACATCCGTGCGACAAGCGACCACCATCAGCAACAGGAAGAGCAACGCGATCAGGCGCATGGGCAGACATCCCTAATCAATCAGCAGTTCAGCACCACATCTCTACCTCCGTGACACAGTCAGGATACGCGGTCACAGATCATACTCCGCGACGCGCAGTAGATGGCCCGGCGTAACGATGCCGATGTGGCTCTGGAAATGGAGGGTGCTGGCCGCGCCCTGCTGCTGGGCGACACCGGAAATGATGTGATCGAGCGTGTCGTAGATCGTCACCCGACCCGCGATTTCCAGGGCCAGACGCCGTGCGGCGGCGAAGTAGGCGTAGCGCACGCCGTTCTGTGCGCCGCTCGCCGAGGCGGTTCCCAGTTCAGCCGGCCACCAGGCGCGGCCCCCGTCAAGGCCAGGGAATGCGGGAAATCCGCCGCCCGATGGTGCCACCGTGCGAGTCGCCAATGGGGCAAGCTCGGCGCAGAGGTGTGCAATCGTCGCCTTGAGCGCATGGTTGTACCCATCCCCGATCATGATCATACCGCCGGCCATCCACTGTCCCATGCCGCCGAGTTCGGGGTGATTGAACTGGGCGGCGCTGCCGTTCCCTCGCCGCAGAGCGTCGAGCAGGTGTGCGATGGCACCTTCGCTCATGTGATGCGTGCGCGCCAGCCCTGCAATCGCGGCACGCTCGTTGTCCGGGCTACTCATCGCTTGTCCTCCCGATTGATCTGCATGTCACTCGTCTCTCCCTATCCTGGCGTATTCTCGTGCGCTTTTCTGCGGGCATCCTGCACTGTCCATAGGCCATTGTCAGGGATATTCTCGCCCACAGGG
>CAIXLU010000609.1 GCA_903920315.1 uncultured Oscillochloris sp. | reverse complement strand
GTCCGGTGCCTTCATGCTGGCGGTTCAAGCGAGAATCGAGTTGGACAAAGGGCTGGAACAGCCGTCCCATCTCCTCCGGGTTCATCCCAATACCCGTGTCTTCCACGACAAAACGGACGACGCCCGCTTCGGTGTTAGTCTGAACCTCTAAACTGACCCGCCCGCCCGCCTCGGTGAACTTGACGGCGTTACTCAGCAGGTTCACCAGCATCTGCTTGAGGCGCTTGGCGTCGGCATGCATGACCGCCTGCAGGTCATCCACGCGGTACTCCAGGTGGAGATGTTTCTTGTTCGCCTGCTCTTTGACAAACATCAGGCTGGCCTGACACAGCCCTGTGATCTCGATAGAATCAAGTTGCAGATCCATCTGCCCTGACTCGACCTTCGCGAGATCGAGGATGTCGTTGATCAGGGAAAGCAGGTGGCGACCGCTGATCTCGATATTGCGGAGCGACTGTTGCTGGCGCTCGTTGAGCGGGCCACGTACCTGCTCCAACAGGCTCTCGCTGAGGCCCAGGATGGCGTTGAGCGGGGTTCGCAGTTCGTGGCTCATGTTGGCGACGAACTCATCCTTGGCGCGTACCGCCCGCGACAGTTCCGCGTTGACCTGGCTCAGGTCGGCGGTGCGTTCCTCCACCCGGCGGGCCAGCGAGTTGCGCTCCGCAATCAGCGCCACCTCCGCCTGCAGGCGCTCGGTGATATCGTTGAAGAGGCCGACGAGAACATCCTGGTTATCCAGGTGAACCCGCGCAACTTTGACATCGGCGTAGAACACGCTCCCATTCTTGCGGGCGCAGGGGATGTTGGTGGCTAACATTTTTTCGCCACGCGCCAGCGCCTCAAACTCGGTAAGCACATACGGCAGGGTTTCGCTCGGGTGCAGATCGGAGACGACTAGCGAGAGGAACTCGTCGTGCGTGTAGCCAAACAACGCAGACATGACGGGGTTAGTGAACAGGAACGACCGATCCTCTTCATGCACGGTGACGATACCTTCGCTGGCTCCCTCGAAGATCACCCGGTAGCGCTCCTCGCTCTGTTTCAGCGCCACATCGGCTTGTTGGCGGGCCAGGAGGCTCTCGCTAAAAAGGTTGAACCAGCGGCTGAGTTCAGCGATCTCATCCTGGCCACGCACCACGAGCGGCACCTGCCAGTCGGGCGTACCGGATTGGTACAACTGGAAGCGCTGGGTCAGGTGGCGCAGAGGAGCCACAATCGTGGAGGAGGCAATGAGAGCAGTGACCCCGACAATGGTGAAGGCTATCAGGAGGGCCAGAAACACCACCAACCCGATCGGTGATGCCCGAGCGGCGAGTGTATTCACAGGGACGAGGGTGATGACCGCCCAGTTCCATGTGTCCAGGCGAGAATAACTGACCAGCATCTCCTCCTGACCATCCATCGTGGTGGTGAAGGTGCCGTGCGTGTCGTGCAGCATGCGCTGGAGGCTGCTGTTCAGGGTGGCCCCGATCATCTGCGTGTCGGGGTGATAGACGATATGGCTATCCGCATCGGTCACAATCAGCGCCGCCCCTTCGCCAAGGTCAATACGCGTGAAGTGGGTGTACAGGTAACCAATGTCGTAGTTCACCAAGAGCGCAGCGACTGGCCGGGTCTGCGGTGAGCCGCGATCCGTCACCGAGAGCATGCGGGCGACAGAGACGACCTTGCGGGTACTCGATGCTTTGTTGACGTTATCCTCAACGCCCGCCCAGACCTCGGCTGGCCCCAGGGTACGAGCGCGCAGCACGAGGCGATCCCGCACATCGTCTCTGATGTTTGATCCGTCGAGGGTATCGCCAACGTGGTAGTGGCTCCCCCCCAGGGCGAAGATGTCCAGCGAGACCAACCCGCTCAGGCTGGAGTAGCCGTCGAGGATGTCGCCGATACGCGCCTGGGTAACCAGACGTGTGTAGGCATCATCAGGTGCCGGTTCGTGGGCGAGAGCCTGGATAATCGCTTCGACATGTGAGATATTGGTGATCAGGCTCTCGATCTGATTAAGGTTCAGCGCTAAATATTCTTGCTGCTGCTGCACAAGCTCCGCCGCATAGCGCTTCGACTCGTCCTGGACGATTGTACGCGACACCTGATACGCCGAAATACCCACGATCAACACGGGAATAATGCTTGCGAGGAGGAGAAAGACGATGAGTTTCTGGGTGAGGTTGATCGATAATTTCATATGAATATACGGTAGTGCGACAAAACCGTTGCAAATAATACATGCCAAAACCCGGCCATATCATTGGGGCCGGGTCCATTACGCAACAGGCACACCGCGATTCGTCGAACCATTGATATGGTTGTCCATACACAGCATCATCGCCGGGCAAGGAGCGAAGGCAGGTTCACGGCAAATCCGAGTATATGGTATCCCCAGTATAAGCGCGGGGATACTCGACAACTATAGGAGAATCCCTCGGATCGAATCAAGGGAATCCCTCGGATCGATCCGAGGGATTCCCTTGATTCGATCCGAGGGATTCTCCTATAGTTGTCGAGTATCCCCGCGCTTATACT
>CAIXLU010000608.1 GCA_903920315.1 uncultured Oscillochloris sp. | reverse complement strand
GGGCGGCCCCCCCCCCCAACACCCGATGAAGATGGCCGCTGATGCCCGACTATCGGCTATTGGCTATTGGCTATCGGCTATTTTCACGTTAGATCCGGCCAGCTACAGCGTCACCGACTTCGGTGGTGCTGCGGGCGCGCTGATCACCTTGGGCGATGTCGCCAGTAACGATCCCGGCCTCAAGCGTGACACTCACAGCAGCCTCAACAGCGCGGGCCTCGGTCTCTAGGCCGAATGAGTGGCGCAGCAGCAGGGCCACGCTGAGGATAGTGGCGAAGGGATTTGCCTTGCCCTGACCCGCAATATCAGGGGCGCTGCCATGAATCGGCTCGTAGAGACCCATCCGGCCCGCACCGAGGGAGGCGCTGGGCAGCATCCCCATCGAGCCAGCCAACATGGACGCCTCATCGGTAAGGATGTCGCCGAACATATTCTCGGTGACGATGACATCAAAATCACTTGGTCGTCGTAGCAGATGCATGGCGCAGGCGTCTACCAGCATCCAGTCATACTGGAGATCGGTAAACTCCTCGCGCATAATCTTGGTCGTAATACTGCGCCAGAGCCGACTGGTTTCGAGTACGTTCGCCTTATCAACCAGAGTTAGGTGTCCATTGCGCTCGCGGGCAAGTCCGGCGGCCAAGCGCACAATCCGCTCAACCTCAACCTGGCTGTAGATACAAAGATCGCTGGCCCACTCGCCATGCTCATCGCGGTCGCGGCGCTTCTCACCAAAGTAGATCCCGCCGGTGAGTTCGCGCACAACTACCAGATCTACCCCAACCAAACGCTCAGGGCGCAAGGGCGAGGCGTCAATCAGGAGCGGGTGAACCGTAACCGGGCGCAGGTTCGCATAGAGTCCAAGAGCCTTGCGGATGCCGAGCAACCCCTGCTCGGGGCGCACCTTGGCGTTGGGGTCGTCCCACTTGGGGCCACCAACAGCGCCCAACAGCACCGCGCCGCTCTCACGGCAGGATGCCACCGTCGCATCGGGGAGAGCCGAACCCGTCTGGTCAATGGCAATACCGCCGATCAGAGCCTCGCGGATCTGGAAGGTGTGGCCATAACGTGCGCCCACAGCGTACAGCGCCTTCGTCGCCTCGGCCACCACCTCGGGGCCGATTCCGTCGCCCGGCAGGGCGGTGATGATATAGTCCACGTCAACCTCTTATTGGAATGGGAAAATCAGAGGAAGGACGACGTCCTCCCTGGCCCTCCCGCCTTTTGCCAGGGAGGATGATACCACACGATTCGTGAGTGGTAACGACTCGGTAACTTTTAGCCTCTATACTGCGGTTACGTATCACAGCTACACGTTTTTATATTTTGCAGGCCATACGCCGCACAGAGAGGGTACCCATGGCAACGCGAAGGATCGAGTCGTTCCTGCTGCGCATCGTTGTCTCTGGCGAGCAACAGGTTGAGCCACAGCAGTGGCACGGGCGCATTCAGCACGTTGCCAGCGGCGCTGAACAGCAGATTGACGAACTCGCGCAAGCGGTGACATTCATCTCCAGCCACCTGAACCACTACGATGGTAAGGAGTTTACGTTTGAGCCATTGGGAGTTACCGATTCCGTACCCCACGGCTAAAAATAGGGCTGAGCGGGGAGCGGATACGCCCAAGTCCCGTGACCGTGGCCAGGAGCCGTTGCATGGGGATGAAGTAGGAATTTCTCGGCGATCAGACGTGATCACCGAGAAAGGAGCAGTCTATGGATTGTATCCAGAAGACTGACAAGGTTGATCGGCTTGGGTTCGAAGGCATCGCATCCGATATTCAACGCACGCTTCCGATCCTCATCCATAACGTAGGCGGTCAGGGCGATAATCGGGGTCTGCGCTGTCTCCGCTCGCGCACGTAAGCGCTGGGTGGCTTGCCAGCCATTCAGCTTTGGTAGCCCCATATCCATCACGATTACATCCGGTCGGGTGCTGCGCCCCAACAGCAGCGCCTGCACTCCATCCTCCGCCGTAACAACATCAAACCCCGAGCGCGTGAAGTACGACTCCAGCATCTCTCGGATCGGCCTATCATCCTCAACCAGAAGAATATGAGCCATTCCTTGCCTCCCCTTGCAGCATCAGCATCTCGTGTGATTCCATCAGCGCCCATGCGCTCCGCTGCACGTTGTCGCAGAGGACGGCAGCAATCTCGGGCGCAAGCGGATCGGTGACGACCGGCTTGTGCAGGACTTCTGCCGCTCCAAGCTCGATACCTCGCTGCTTGGCATCCTCGCTGCTTGCCAGTAGTAACACCGGGATGGAGCAGGTCTCGGGATCGTCTTTCATGTGCTGGAGTACCGTACAGCCATCCAGATCGGGCAGGCGCGTATCGAGGATAATCAGGTGGGGCAGCAGCGCAGCAGCCAGATCCAGCCCGGTTGCGCCTGTCGCTGCGATTTCGACGTGTAGGCCCGGCTGCGCCAGCGCTTGTATCAGGAGCGTCTGCATGTGCAGGTCGTCGTCAATTACGAGTACGATCCGCGTATCCTGCATGATACTGAGCGATGACGGTGCCTGAGTAGTTGCAGGCAACTGCGCCGGGATAACAATGGGGCTGATGCTTATGGGAGTGGTTTCCGCACCCAGCGTACGTGGCAGGGTCAGGGTGAAGGTTGAACCCACCCCCATGGTACTAGTGACCGTAATATCGCCCCCGAGCAGATGGGCCAGACGCCGACTCAGTGCCAGACCCAGCCCAGTGCCACCGTACTTGCGGGTGGTCGAAGAGTCGACCTGAACAAAGTCGCGGAAGAGCAGATCGATCTGATCAGGACGCATCCCGATGCCCGTGTCTTGCACCGCAAACGCAATCTGGTCGGTGTCCGACTCGGTTGCACCGGGCCGCACATGTACCGTGAGGGTGACCATCCCCGCATGCGTAAACTTGCAGGCATTGCCGAGCAGGTTGATCAAGATCTGGCGCAGGTGTACCTCATCAGTCTCCATCAGCCCTACTTCATCTATGCCCTGGGTTGTAAAGTGGTTCCCGTTTGGCTCGGCCAGCACCTGGATGCTGTCTATGACAATATGGAGCATCGCCGACACATTCACGGAAGTGCGATCCACAGGCATGCGCCCAGCCTCGATCCGCGAGATGCTAAGAATATTGTTGATGATCGCAAGCAGGTGGGTGCCAGCGGAGCGGATGCGGTCGAGATAACAGAGCGCATCGCTGTTCCCCGAGGTGGCGAGGGTAAGATCGACCAACTCGGTATAGCCAATGATCGCCGTAAGCGGGGTGCGCAGTTCGTGGCTCATGACCGCCAGAAACTGGCTCTTGGCGCGGTTGGCGTTGTCGGCAGCATCTTTGGCTGTGCGCAGAGCCTGCTCAACCTGCTTACGCTGGCTGATGTTACGCACAATCACCTGGATGGCCGACGTGTCGCGGTCGCGAAACGACAGCACAACGAACTCCGCATCAATGGTGGTGCCATCCGGATGCGCCAGCACTTGTTCCGCTATCACGGGAGTATCATCACCCGATGGGACAAACGCACTGATCGCCGCATCAACCTGCTGACCGATACAAGCCTCCGGTGTGCTGCCGCCCAGCAGATGGGCACCGGCGGGATTGGTATAGCGGATCTTCCGCCCGTCGTGGATGATAATCGCATCGGGGATCAGCTCGATCAACTGGCGGTAGCGCCGCTCGTTTTCGGCGAGTTGTTGTTGGGCCTGCATCAGCCCGCTGAGCATTTGGTTGATTGCGCTGCCAAGTTGGCTGATCTCGTCGCGACCCGTGACCATGATCTGGGCCTCGGGTTGGCTGGAATCCACTGCGGCGACCTGATTGCTCAGCCTGATGATGCGCGCGAGGACGGAGCGATCAAGCATCCAGAACACGATTACCCCGAAGAGCGCCCCGGCGATCAGCAGGGCCAGCGTATACTCGCGTGTGGCTTGCTCCCCCAAGTGATAGATATCGCGGGGAAGATTGACAGAGAGCAGCACACCAGATCCGCCACGCAGATCCGCGATGTGGGTAACACCAAGCAACTGGCTGTCGAGAGGGGCGGTCACGATAGGTTGCTCAGTGGAGATCTGCGTGGCAGCCTGCTGAAGGATCGGCGACAGGACCGTGTCATCAAGAGGGGTTACGCTAATCTTCAGACGAGTGATTGCAGCAAGCCGTGCAACCTCGTGTGCATCAAGCCGGCGGCCCATGATCAGCGTGCCCGCAGGCGGGCCATCGCCCAGACTGGTGAGGATAGGCCGCGCTGCGAGCAGCATCGGCCCATCGGCGAGGACGAGCAACCCATCCAGATGACCAGCAGGATCGGTGTTCTGGAGCAACCGTGCGTTGGCTCCGGTGAAGTGGCGCAGACCGCTGGGCGGAGGTACCTCTTGTTGGGTCGCGAGATCAAAGGCGCGAGCGAAGACGAGTTCGCCGACCGAATTGACAAAGGCCATGAACGAAAGGTTATTGCTCGTAAAGGTGCTATCTGCGGTGTTATCGGTAATGTACTTCGGGTTAGGTTTGGATACATAATCATAGGTGTCGTCCCACACCGCGTAGTCGTGGGCCGTCCGATCAAGGCTGGCGATGCTATCGGCGAGGGCGTTGGCCCCTTGCTGCACATGCTCTTGGGCTGTAGTCACCTCAACCGCTCGAAAGCTGCGTTCGATGATCGAATCGGCGAAGATCTGTAGGATGCCGAACAGCACAGCAAGCAAGGTAAGGATAGCAAGCAGGGTACGTGTGCGGAGTGAAACCGAACCCATAGATACCTCTCCTCTCTATCTAAGGGAAGTGCGAGCTATCTTAGCTTGAGGGAAGCGAATCTTTATAGCGATCACAATGTCCAGTGTGCATTAGCCAATAATGCATTGCTAGCAGGAAAAATCTGACACCGTTGAAAGGAAAAACCTGACACCGTTGTAAGGAACGCGGAAATTTTCACGTATCCCAGCACCATGTCACCCTGAGCGATTCGTTTGACAAATTGCATGCACCGCGCCTACAATTATTCGTAGACTAGAGCCGTTGATTGAAGGAGACATGGATATGACCACCGAGCGCGCTGCAGCGTTTGACCTCTTTGGCCCCCGTACCCTCACTGGCCCCGAGCTGAAGCCGGGCGATGTCGCCCCTGATTTTGTGCTGATCACCAACGCATTAGAGACGGTAACGAAGGCTACCTACGTCGGGAAGCCCCTGCTGATCAGCGTGGTGCCATCCCTCGACACCGGCGTGTGCAATAAGCAGACTATCCGCTTTAACGAAGAGGCTGCCGCCCTCAAGGATCAGGCCAGCTTTCTGACGGTGAGCGCCGACCTGCCCTTCGCCCAGTCGCGCTGGTGCGGTAGCAACAATGCCGACCATGTGAAGACTCTGTCGGATCACCGTGATATGAATTTCGGGGCAGCCTACGGCACCCTGATCGGCGATTTCCGCATTGAGAGTCGGGCCGTGTTTGTGGTTGATGCCGGGGGCGTGGTGCGCTACAGCGAGTATGTACCTGCAGCCGGCCAGGAGCCAAATTACGATAGCGCTCTGGCTGCGCTGAAGACGGTGATTGGGTAGGCGATGTGGTTCTCACTCCATTGGCCCCCCTCTCCCGGACGGGAGAGGGGGGCCTGTTTTTGATGGGCTTCGCCCCTACGTTATAATACGCTAGCAGAATGTTGTTCACCCGAGGAAAGCATGACCAATACCGAGACTCAGCCCGCACGCCCGGCGGAGATGGCGAAGGCATATGATCACCAGTCGGTCGAGCAGTCGCTCTATACGTGGTGGGAGCGCAGCGGATTCTTCGCGCCCCGCGCCGATGCCCCCAAGCCGCCTTTTGTGATCTCCATTCCACCGCCCAATGTCACCGGCGAGCTGCATCTCGGCCACGCCATGTTTGTGACAATTGAAGATCTGATGATCCGCTGGCGACGTATGCAGGGCTTCCAGACGCTCTGGGTGCCAGGTACGGATCACGCCGGTATCGCAACGCAATCCCTGGTTGAGAAACTCCTGCGCAGCGAGGGAACGTCCCGCGAGACGGTTGGCCGCGAGGAGTTTCTGCGCCGTACCTGGGAGTGGAAAGAGAAGTACGGCGGCCAGATCCAGAACCAGATGCGCCGACTCGGTGCATCCTGCGACTGGTCGCGTGAGCGATTCACCCTCGACGCTGGTCTTTCGCGCTCGGTTCATACGGCCTTTAAGCGGTTCTACGACGATGGCCTGATCGT
>CAIXLU010000607.1 GCA_903920315.1 uncultured Oscillochloris sp. | reverse complement strand
GCGAGGGGCTGGTCGGTCTGCGGATCGCGCAGAGTCTCCCAGCGGATAGCGTGCAACTCAGGGGCGTCGGAGGCAATCGCCAGGCGCAGGCGCAGCGACATCCGGTGGTTCTGCGCCGCAGTGCGACACTGGGCGAACGCGGTGGCAAGGGTCGGATCTCCCAGGAGCATCTCCGTCAGCGCCCGCCCGTAGCCCACCGGATCGAATGCCATCTCTCGGAGCCGATCCATCTCAAAGGTGACGCAGACAGACTGTTGACCAAGCGGTCGCACATCGGCCTCGCTCCCGGGTTGGCTGAAGACGAGGTCAACCGTGTAGCGCACGGCGTCGCGGCGGCGTAGGCTGAGTTCCAGGTCGGCGGGGTCGTTCACCGTGTTCCTATATTCGCAATACCGCAAAACCCGCCCTGTCACACAGAGCGAGGCGAAGCATCCCGACAAGCTCATATCGCGACCGGGACGCTTCGCTCTGCGTGACAGGTCTCACAGCGTACCTTTTGCGGTATTGCCTATACTCACTCTATTGTGCCAGGGGTATCACCGATAAGTGTAGCAGATATGATACAGAAAATATCTTCGCCAAAACAAGACCGTTACGTCCTGGGGACTACCGCCCGTTCTCACTTACTGTGGCTGGTGACACGTATATCGGGTGGAGGTCACAACGCCGATGTTTGCCCGCCTGATGCGCCAATCTTCCCGATCTCCCCATCACCTCCAGACGCGAGAATCTGAGGTTCCTGGCTCACCACGTAGCGTAGCGACGAAATGCACCCGTACCCTCATCTCCACATCTCCATTACATCTCACGCACGTGTCCATCAGTTCTCCATAATGAACGGGTATGCTGAAGAGGTTCACACATCGAATCCTGCATTGCGCAGCACGTACTGAACCGAACAAACAAGGAGAACCCCCATGAATATTCGTCTCTGGCTCACCGGCGCGGCCGGCGCAGCAGCCCTGGCCATTACCCTCGCCTTCGCCCCACTAACCTCTGCCCAGGAGCTATCCATCGCACCTACGGTCGTAATGCAGGGATCTGGTCATGGTCATAGCGGCACCGGTGGCACGGGCACCGGCGGCACGGGCACCTGTGATGGTACAAACTATGTGGACGCGAACGGTGACGGGGTTTGCGATAACGCTGGTACCGGGACCGGCACCGGCACCGGCACCGGTACCGGCATCGGTACCCAGCGCGGGCACGGTCCCAGTCATCGGTAGCGATTTCTCACAATAGCACCAGACCGAATTGCGTACCATGCATGACCGAGGGGGCATGCGCGCATGGGCAATTAGTTGCCCATACGCGCATGCCCCCTCGGTCATGGTGCGCAATCGCACTGATCATCGCGATGACATCCACCATATCATTCAGCTGAGGAACTGCTGACTGTTGATCGCCGGCCCGATCCCGCCCGATCCCGCTGCGCCGTGGCAGGTGGTACAGGTACTCGTGAATAGTCGTTCGCCGAGGTTCAGGACGGCCTGCGCATCGCCGAGGGTGATCAGCGTGTTGAGCCAGGTCATCGAAAGAACTCCTTGTCGGCAGCCGCATGTATAGTGAGCGATTGCTCACCCTCAGCCTTCTGGGAGGATTACGCGGGGAATATGGGCGAGACTGCCTACGACTTCGCGATGCTCATCCCGCAGTTCACCGGCCAGCCGATTAAATACATCGGCCACGACAGCGGCGATGTCTCGGACAAGGTGGTCACTCCGGCAGGACTGGTAAAAGTGGATGCGGTTTACGGGCTGGACTACGCAACCCTGCGCGGGCGACCAGATGCATGGCCAGCGACCTATCAGAACCCGAGCTACCCGAGCATCTTCGCGGCGGGCAGTGCCTTCGCCCCGCCGGGGCCGATCTCAGAGCCGCACGTCACCAAAAACGGCACGTCAATTAGCGCGGCCCCGCCGCGCACCGGGATGATCGCCGGCGTCATCGGTCGGATCACCGCCTTCAACATCGCCGATCTGGTGACGAGCGGGACGATGCACCACCGCGAGCGCATGACCGAGATGTTCGCG